>NZ_JBIUWN010000005.1:0-111239 GCF_044743485.1 Pseudomonas sp. NPDC087614
CTCGGCAACCCCTGCCTGATACAGGTTCATCGCCAAGTGGCGCGACCACGATCAGAAAGGGGTTGCCGAGCAGCGGAATGAAAGCCTGGCTGCCCAGCGGATGGCGTTCCAGCATGCAAACGGTCAGCGGCATGTCCTGCGCGTCGGCGCGGAAGATGCTGATGATCGCGTTGTCCTCAGGCTGGGCGGTTTCGACCGTCGAACCGTTGTTGATCATGAAGTGATCGCTGCCGTCGGTTTCGATCACGTCACCGAAAGGGGCGAAGGCTTCTTTGGTCAGCGGTTCAATCGTCAGTGTGCGCATGCTGTTCTTCTTATCCGAATACTATGTTGACTGTTCTGACGCCTTTGCGAGCAGGCTCGCTCCCACATTTGGAATGCAATCCCCTGTGGGAGCGAGCGTGCTCGCGAATGGCTTCACTGCTTACTTAGCGACCTTGCCCAGTACGCGCAGGCGACTCACACCACCATCAGGGAACACGTTCAGACGAATGTGAGTGATCGGGCCAAGTGCCTTGATCTGCTCGACGAAGGTGTGTTCGGCGTGCATTTCCAGCTTCTGGCTTGGCAGCAGTTCGCGCCAGAACAGCGACTGGGTTTCGATCTGGCTGTCGGTGCCGCCTTTCACGAATGCGCCCTGGATCGAGCAGGTGTCCGGGTAGTTGCCCTTGAAGTGCAGGGTGTCGACGATGATTTTTTCGATCTCGCCCGGGTGACCCAGCGCAACGATGACCCAGTCATTGCCCGGAGTACGACGACGTGCAGTTTCCCAGCCGTCGCCCATGTTGATGCCACGGCCCGGGTTGAGGATGTTGCTCATGCGGCCGAAGTGTTCATCGGAGCAGGCGAGGGCGCGGCCACCGTTGAGGGCTGCAGCCAGGTCGACTTGCTCGTTGTCGCCAACAGCAGACCAGTCGCGGAACGGCACGCCATACACGCGTAGACGGGCTACGCCGCCGTCCGGGTAGATGTTGAAGCGCAGGTGGCTGAACGCTTGATCGTGGCTGATTTCGTGGTAGTGGTGGCTGTTGCCCTGCAGCTCGACGGCCGACAGCACTTCAGTCCACTGGGTGTTTTCGTCAGGCTCGCCCGAGGCCAGGAAGCACGCTTCCAGCGAGGCCGATGGCGGGAAGTTGCCGGTGAAGAATGAAGTGTCGATGTCCACGCCTTTGATCGAGCCCGGTACGCCCAAACGAATCACCGCGCTGTCGTAGCCTTCAAAGCGCTTGCGACGCGATTCCCAGCCGTCCATCCACTTGCCGTTGTCATCGAACACGCCCTCCTTCCACACGGCCGGGGTCGGTTGGAACAGACGATTGGCGTCTGCGAACCAGTCATCGGTGACCGAGATGATTTTGGTGCCCAGACGGGCATCGGCCAGGTTGACGAACTTCTCGAAAGGTACGGCGTAAGCTTTCATTCTTCTTGTCTGCCTTTAATAAGTTGGCTGGGGATGCTTGCGAGGCCCTGGGCATTCTCCGCGTCTGACATGCTCGGGCCAGGCTTGCTAAAGAGTCAGTAAACGGAACAGGGCGATCTTGTTGATCTGCGCCAGCGCGCATTTGAATTCGGTGTCGACCGAGTTGTGAATGCGCGTTTCGAACGCTGCGAGGATCTGATGCCGGTTGCTGCCTTTTACCGCCATGATGAAGGGAAACTTGAACTTGGCTTTGTAGGCGTCGTTCAGCTCGGTGAAGCGCTGGAACTCTTCGGCCGTGCATTGGTGAATCCCCGCGCCCGACTGTTCTTCAGTACTGGCCGCGGTCAACTGGCCCTGAACGGCAGCTTTGCCGGCCAGGTCCGGGTGAGCGTTGATCAGTGCCAGTTGGCTGGCATGATCGGCGCTCAACAGGATGTCGCTCATGCGCTGGTGCAGGGTTTCGATCTCGTCGATCGAAGCGTCCGCGCCCAGGTCATAGGCCTTCTCGGCCACCCATGGCGAATGTTCGTAGATGTCGGCGAAGGCTTTGACGAAGGCGTCGCGGCTCAGGGTCGACGGTTGCAGGGTTTGAAAGCGGCTCATTGGGCGGCCTCTTGGTACGGGTGGGTTTCGTGCCAGTGACGTGCGATGTCGACGCGGCGGCTGAACCACACCTGTTCATGACTTTTGGCGTATTCGATAAAGCGTTTGAGCGATGCGAGGCGACCCGGACGGCCGATCAGACGGCAGTGCAGACCGATCGAGAGCATCTTCGGTGCTTCGGCGCCTTCGGCGTACAGCACGTCGAACGCGTCTTTGAGGTATTCGAAGAAATCGTCACCCTTGTTGAAACCCTGCACTTGGGTGAAGCGCATGTCGTTGGTGTCGAGGGTGTACGGGATCACCAGATGCGGCTTGCCGGTCGGGTTGTTCGGTTCCCAGTAAGGCAGGTCGTCGTCGTAGGTGTCGCAGTCGTAGAGGAAACCACCTTCTTCCATCACCAGGCGACGGGTGTTCGGGCCGGTGCGACCGGTGTACCAACCCAGTGGGCGTTCGCCGGTGATTTCGGTGAGGACGCGGATCGCTTCGAGCATGTGCTCGCGTTCCTGCGCTTCATCCATGTACTGGTAGTCGATCCAGCGATAGCCGTGGCTGCAGATCTCGTGGCCGGCATCGACCATCGCACGGATCACATCCGGATGGCGCTGGGCGGCCATGGCAACGGCGAAGATGGTCAGCGGAATGTCGAATGCCTTGAACAGCTTGAGGATCCGCCAGACGCCGGCGCGGCTGCCATACTCGTAAAGCGATTCCATGCTCATGTTGCGCGCGCCTTGCAGCGGCTGAGCGGCAACCATTTCAGACAGGAAGGCTTCGGATTCTTTGTCGCCGTGCAGAATGTTGCGCTCGCCGCCTTCTTCGTAATTGAGTACGAACGACAGGGCGATGCGGGCATTGCCCGGCCAGTGTGGGTGAGGAGGGTTACTGCCGTAACCGATCAGGTCGCGTGGGTAGTCAGCGCTCACTGCAGTCTTCCTTCTTATTCGTTGACAGAGTTGTGTGGCGGCCTGGCAGGCTGGCGTCACAGCGATGGGCTGATTGTATACAACTTTATTCTCAATTTGTAAGCCTGATTTTTTGCATTTTTCACCGACTGTCATCTTTTACGGCCAATGGCGTGAGCCTGCAAGAAACCTGCCTGGTCAGTCAGCTAATGGATCGCAGGCTCAATAGATAAGTGCGTAGGGGGCAGATCCTGGGCAAACGCCCGAGTGTCGGGGGTGAAGTGAAAAATGTCGTTTTTATTGTGTACAATTTTTTTGAAAAGTGTCTTAATCAGTCGCTCGCCGCAACTTTTCGTGCTCCGAATCGGTGCGGTCCCCTTTTCACCTGACTTCGGGAGGCGCGAAGTCTGACTGCTCTTTGCGGCCAGGCGCGCAGAATCAATGGGACGTTTGACAACTCACGTATTGGACGCTGCACACGGTTGCCCGGGCAGCTCGATCAAGGTCGAGCTCTACCGCGTTGAAGGTTCGCACCTGGAATTGGTCGCCAGTGCACTCACCAACAGCGATGGCCGGGTTGATGCGCCGCTGCTGCAAGGCGATGACTATCGTAGCGGGGTTTATCAGGTCCAGTTCCATGCGGGCGACTACTACCGCGCCCGTGGCGTTCAGTTGCCTGAGCCGGCATTTCTGGACGTGGTCGTGCTGCGCTTCGGCATCTCAGCCGAGCAGGATCACTACCATGTGCCATTGTTGATTTCGCCTTACAGCTATTCCACCTATCGGGGCAGCTGACCCCCAAGCAACTGCCCCTACCGGGAAGCGACTGCGCATATAGCTTCTTTGGTCTTTTGCCCGCTCACACTGCGGGCTTTTTTTCGCCAGGTGAGTGCAATCGTACCGCTCACCTGACAGCACCCTTTGAGATATTCTGAATGTTCTCCCAGCGACGCGCCGGAAGAACATCAGTATCAATGATCAGGCAGTGAAATCTTGAATAGATCTGGAGTCTGATGGGGGCATTGATTAAATACTTTCAGGTCGGAGTAACTTATTTTTCGAGACTTATTGCTGTCTAGAATCCACTTGCGCTCCGGTATGTTGAATTTTAGTTTTCCGGTACTGCCATCATTCATTGCAATGTGCTTGACCGGGAGTTCGCGTTGTTTAATGGCAGAAAGTTCCTTGGGAAGCTCGGTTTCAGCATCGACTGGTGGCACAAAAAAACGAGCGTCCAGACCGATAATGGAAAAATTTTCAAAAATGAGATTGACGGTATAAATGACGCCCATTGGCGCAATCACGAGGATTTCGTCAATAAGGTCTTCGGGATGCGAATATTGAGGTACATGAATCGTAGTCGTTCCAATATACAGTTTGTTATTTGCCAGGCTGATTGTGAATTCGCTGAGTTCAGTGGCATCAAGTTCCCAGGTCGTCGAGTTTCTCAACCTGTCTTTGGCGTTGGCCAGCCCGCCGGGAGTCGAAACTCGTAAAACTCTATTGTCAGACAGATGAAGAATATGGACGCCTCCCGCACCCTCTATGTTGTCGATGGCTATCTGTTCGCTCACAGGTAGTACCGTGGCGCAACGAACCAAACGGTCCACCTCCAGCGTCTCGGTTTCGGGGAGTTCAAAAACTGCATCGTCTTTCATTCGTAACGGAAAACGGTAGTCGTGGCTGGTAAGCGTATTTCCGCTGACGCTATGCTTATAGTGTTTCGGTGGGATGGCGTATTGTTTCTCAAGGTTAAGGGTGTGGGCTTTTTCATCCCTGAACACCAGCATGTATCCATGAGTGGACACTTTTTCCATGGCTTGTTTGAGTGCGGCGTCGAGTGTGGTTTCCGTATATTGTCCAAATCCGGAAATCTGCAGCAGATTTTTTCCAAAGTAAAACAGGAAATCACAGGAAACGTTGACTTTGTTTTTGTCGGCTGCCTTGTTCATCTCTGTGGATGGTGTTGTCGCAAATGCCACATGGGCGCTCGTCAATTCGGAACTGTCATAGTCGAGGAATATACGAGTGCCGTAATAAGAGCTGGGGTTGCGTTCGGTTACGAATTGAGTGTGTGAGTTAAAACGCTGAACGTAATAGTGTGTGTTGCGGTCGGTAGGAACACTGCACAGGGATTTGTGGAGGATGACCGTGTTCTCCGGGCGGCCGGCTTTGATGATTTCGGCTTTGATTTCAATGGGGTTGTAGTGTTCTATTGTTTCAGGAAGGTCAGGCTTCAGATAATAACCATCCCTGGTAATAATGGTCAGTTTGTTGTTTTTCAGGGCTCGATGTTCGCCAGACTCTTTGTAAACGTCATCGATGCATACCTTGTAGCGGCGCCCATAATGAAAATCGAACTTTAATATGATAATGAGACGGTGCCTGCGCAATTCCCATTTCTCAATATGATCCATTCTCCAGCCCAGCGAGATAATACTTTCCTCAACACCATCTTCTGTAATGCCTACTGAGCCCTCCGCCAGCGCCACATAATAAAAATCCGCTCCGGATTGGCCGAATGCGGACCCACCACCCTGCAGGTAAATTTGGTCATTACCCGCACCGGCGTAGATTTTGTCATTGCCTCTGGACTTGATTACATTGGATTCATCTGTGCCAGTGACAATACTCGTTCCGCCTGGCAGGGTTTCCACATTTTCAATACTGTCGAGTTGTGCTTTCAAGGAATATTTTTTTGAGCCTTCAATCCACGGTTCCGGACCGGGTGTGAAGACCCGCAAGGTGCCCGCCGACAGGTCGACATCGATGCCCCGACCGGATGTACGAAACAACTGTTCGCCCTCAAGAATCAACGTGTCGCTGCCTGCACCACCCTTAAGTGTGGAAAACTCAGCACTTTCGATATTGCTTTCGAGCACTTGAGCCGCATTCTCGGCGACGAATTTGTCATCTTTATCACCCCCTGTCAGATTCTTTGTCCCCGATCCGTAACAAAAGGTATTGGGTTTTTTCTCGACCCCGATAATCGTGTCGTCTCCCTCACCCATCAGCCAGATAACACCTTTATTTTCCCCTGGGGAGCCGAGTACTGCGCCGGGCGTTTGCGCGGTGACGCCGTTTCGTGCATCAATCGTATCGGCCAGACCCACTACTTCAGGTACGTAGACGATCGGCATGATATCCAGCCCCCATTTTCTTGCTTGCACTCTTCTTTTCTTCAGTCTGTCTTCGTAGTTGCCATGTACGATGGCCTCAGTGGTGTCCTTATGTGTCTGGTCAAGCATGTTTCTGGCTGCCGTATGCAACCGCTTGGCAGTTTCGATTTTTGCTTTGGCAAGTTCGTAGCGATTCTTGATGTCTTGATCGATTTCCATCAACGGCACAAACGAGAACCATCCGGTACGCAAGCGCTCCTCAGCGGTCAGCTCAATGTAGTCGTCGATTTCGTCAACCACACGAACTGCCCCGTAGATTTGTGAGCCGATGGCCATGAATAGACCACATGCAAGGCCGACGGGGCCTGCGGCAGAGAAGCCGGCCATGGCGGCGGCCCCCAGAATGACGGTCATGGCAGCACTGGCAACATTCAAACCTCCGCTGACGTAATGATCCATGGCTTCTTTGCCGGTTTTATTGCTGGCGGCATTGAACTCTTTGACTGCGCTATAGATATCGAACGGTAACGTCAGCGCTCCCCCAGCAAGCCCGCCTGAGCGGCTCAATCTGATTCCGGATCTGGTTTTGACGAAGTCCTTCATCGCACCATTGCCAGCCTCAAGCATGCGCTGCCCGGCTTTGGTGAGGGCAATGTCCGTGACAATCGACCCGACTTCCACCCCGACACCGACACTGTTGAAAATGATTTCATCCTTCTCATTCTTCTGGACGGCATCGTAAATACCCCGAATGCCCATGAAGATGCCGAAGGCCTGAATACCTACGCTTGCGCCGACGGTGGAATGATTTTTGATGATGATCCAGCTTGGACTGCTTTTCTTTTTTGAGTAAGCCACTCGCAGATCAAGATTTTGGGCGGAGTTCAGAAGCCGAGACATTTTTTTGTGGTAGCCACCTTCCTCGACTTTCACACCGGCTTCTTCTCTTATTACCGGAGGAGCAGTGGGCGGGCGCAAGTTGGCCATCTCGAACAGCAGTGAGGGGAGTAGATAGTCACCGCCGAAAGTAGAAATTTTCATGCGTTTCTCGATTTCGGGGTAGCTCAGTTGCAGGGAGTTTACGAATGATCGAGGGGGTGTACGAAACTGAGTGTTATGGCCAGTCAGCGGTTGACCATCAATAGTCGCACCCAAAGCATCCAGGCCGCGTCGAGTTATTGTGTAGGGGCCTATTTTAAAAGGGCCGAACAGATCGTCGAGCATCTTGAGTTGACCGGGTTTACGTCGACTGTTCTCGGGCGCCGTATTATTACCATCGTTGTCGATGTCAGCTTCGAAGTCCATCGTCGAGGCGGTTCGTTCGTTGGCATGAATTCCCATATCGAAAACGGCGATAGCGTCATCTTGTGGGTAGGTTTTTTCAACCGGGATGGGCGTTGACATCTAAACTTCCTTGTTGGTGATGTTTAACTTGAAAAGTATCGCTGGGCGCTGCTGCGGTAAAGCTGGTATTTGATGCAATAAGTTTTTTTGTTTTTTGTTTTTTTCGCAGCAGCTGACGATCGTGCGCTGTTTTTCGCAAGCGTGGTCTGGAAGGATATGACGCAGAGTTAGTGTTATGTGTTTTCTGCCGGGCGGGTCGCTTAATCGTTCTGATCAGCGCTCTCTTATGATGAACAGCGTTGTTTGCCCCAGAGCATCAGTTTGAACACCTCCGAGCAGATAGACAATTTTGTTTGCATCCATGTAACTGGCCAGAGGGTGCTGTTGCTGACCGATCCGGGTCTGCAACATGGCAGAGGTCAGTGTCAACCCCGGGGCGATGGGGCGCTTTAGCCTCCCACCGATAATGTCGGGAAGGTTCAATACGAATGCCGCGTCTATTGTTTCCCGGTGAAACAGCAAAACATCCTCGCTGTGCGGCTCAAATGTGGAACTGATGACATAACCGTCATCCTCCAGCACATGGCTGAACAGCAATCGCAAGCTGGATATTGCAGGCGCCTTTGCATACGCGTTCCAGTGGTGGGGGAATCGTCCTGGATCGAGATCCAGACGCTGCAGGCCCTCTCCCAATACCGCAGGAATTGCCAATGATGTACCGTGGCCTCTGCCTTGTTCGCTGAAGAGGTCGCGCAACATCAACAAGGGGTCAGCGAGTTCGCGTCGCGGGGGTTGCAGGAAGCTCCTGTCCGTCCAGTAGCTAAATGTCTGGTTCAAGACGGCCAACCCATGAGCGGTGATGATTTCGGATCGATTTGCCTGATTGAATATGGCCCGGGCAAGAAAACTTACAGACTGATCCGACAAGTATCTGAACGTCCGGGAAATATATTGAGTGATGGGCATTTCAAAAGGGAAACGCCGGTCCAGGACAATCCACCGATCATTTCTTTTGATCGCCCACTTTGGTTGCAAAGACGGATTGTCGCGGAGCATGTATTCGAAGGCGTCATACAACGCGGGCGAAAACAAAGGATGTTGCAAATAGGCGAGCCGCGAGTCGGAATTGAGCGTCTGCTGGACAATGCGATAATAAAGCTCGTCTATCTCGATGTGTTGGCCCAGTTGCGGTTGAATTCTTTTTCCCCAGTTGCGCCACAGCCCATAAGACAGATTAATGGCTTGCGGGTTGGCTGACAGCAGGCGCTCGGTCAACGTTTGTGTCTGGTGAGGGGCATCATCCAGATGCGGTGGCTTACTTGGGCCCGGTATCGGTTCTTCAGTGTCGGTTGGAAGGCGACGCCTGTCTTGCTGCGAACGCTCTGGTACGGGATCGGTTTCAGGGGCTTTGCGACGCCAGATTTTCGTTCCGGGGATCTGTTCAAAATAGATATCCGGCGAGTAGGTTGTCGTCGCGAATGCTTGCTGATACTCATCGGCGGCGTTTTTACGCACCATGACCGTTCCGTCTACCGTGTCAACGTAGGTTTTGCGATGTTTGTCATGTCTGATTCCGTCCGGCGTGTTCTCTGCGGGAGAGAGTTGGGCCGCGTCCCAAGGGTTCAGGAATACCGGTGCTTCTGGCGGCCGGGGGGCATCAGCGGTGGTATGTGGTCTGTCCGCCTCGGAATCTTTGGTCAGCCAGTCCGGGCGTTCGAAGGTCCAGGTCGGCTGGCGCTCGGATTTGTTCAGGAAAGGGCCAGGCAGCGTCGGCATGAAGTCGAAAGGCACTTGGTATCGGCCGTCGCCTTGGCGCTGGACAAGGATATGCCCCTCATTTTCGACGTGAGCATAGAGCTTGCCATCCGGACTGGTGAAAAGACCGCTGTCAGATCCGAGAGGATTCAACATGTGCAACCGATCGGCAGGCCACGTAATCGAGCGTAGAACGGTACTAACGGTTTTCGGGCGGGTATCAGGCATTTCGCTGACCCTTACAGAAGGCGGCGGCGAAGAGCTCCCGGTATAACCATGAGAGGGAATTGTGGGCGTTTGATTGTCCCCCGGCACTCTCCAGAACGCGCTATCGAAGTTCAGCCGATTACTTTCCAGAGTGCCCGGCGAAGGACTTCTGGGCGTTGGAGGTGTATGGGGCGCAGCTATACCGTGCACAGGCTTCGGTGGTTTGGCCATTAATATATTCTCTCTATTTAAATATAAGGTGCGTATTGTTCGATGCGGCGCTGAGGGCTAGCGCCATAAAGCGGCCACTAAAAAATAATCAAGACGTTTGGCCGATTGCAGTAAAGCATTCGCGCTAAATAGCGAGTTTCATCCCTCCCTCACGACAAAGAGCGTTGGTGTGTAAGGGGTTGATTCTTGTACGCCGCCGATTAAATAGACGATTTCGTTTTGTGCAAGATAACTGTCCAGTTTTTCTTTCTCCGGCGACTTTAGTTTGTTTCGAAACACTGGATTAGTGAGTTCTGAACCAGCAGTCGTGCTACGAGGAACAGTATCGCCGGTGAAGCGCGGAAGTTTTAATACGAACACCGCGGCAACACCTTGCCGGTGAAATATCAAAGCGTCTTCGCTGTGCTGCCGCGTGGAAGGGTTGATGCTATAGCCGCTCTGTTGCAGGACGAAACTGAACAAGTTATGCAAACCGGCGCTGGTCGGTGCGGCCGTGTAGGTGCCCCATTCCTGGGGAAAGCGCTGTGGATCAAAGTCCAAGCGCTGCAGAAGATCGGAGCCTTGGGCAGGCAGAGTTAGCAATCCGCCCGGCACGAGAGGGGAGGGCTGTGTTTGCAGCTTTGGCAACATCACCAACGGATCGGAAAGACTGTGCAAGACTTTCTCGTTAGTGACCCGGTCTGTCCAGTGACGGAGTGTCAGGGCCATCACCGAGATTCCATGGGCGTTGATCCCTTCAGGTCGGCTGGCTCGCGTAAATACGCCTCGGGCGACAGCGCTGGCCGAATGTTCCGACAGATAGTTGAAAGCGTCGCAGACGTATTGCGTCAAGGGTTTGGTAAACGGCGGATGGTTATCCAGAACTTTCCATTGGCCATCCCGTTTCAGCGCCCATTTTGGTTGGCGCGAAGGCTCATCGCGCAACATGTTTTCGAATGCGTCGAAGTGATCAGGTACGAATGCTGGATGTTGCAAATAGACCAGTCCGGTCTCTGGGCGTAAACCTTGGCTTACGATCACATAGTGCTGTCCGTCTATTTCGACAGACTCGCCTGTTTCCGGTCCTATGGATTTTCCCCAGTTTTTCCATTGGCCCAAGGACAAGTCCAGTGCGCTCGATTGTTGATGAAAAAGATTCTGCACCAGTGCACCGGCATCGGTCGCGACATGGGTTTCATCCGACACACGGAAGCGTTTACTTGGGCCCGCCGTTACTTCGGGCGTGTCGGCAAGGGCTTGATCAATCTCAGGGAGAGGGCGTTTCGAGGGGGTGTTGACAGGTTCAATTTGGCGCCAGAGGGTTGTATCGGGAATTTGTTCAACCCATTCACCGGACGGGCTCGATTCCCCTGCGTGGGTCTGGCGGTAACCGCCCTTGTCTTTGCGCACCATGACGATTCCTCCTTCCATTTCGACATATGCCTTTTTGAACTTGTCGTAGCGGATGCCTTCCGATGTGGCTGGATTTCTTTTCAGGTGGGCGGCCGATTTGTCATCGATGAATACCGGATGCTTTGGCCTGTCGCCAAGCGATGTATCGACAACCGGAACCTGATGGGGGGGTGGTGTGTCCTGGGTTCGCGCCACGGTTGCAGTGTGCCGCGAGGGCTGTGGATCTGGCAGGCGATTGATGATGACACTGGCGCGCGGGATGGATGTCCCTGGCGAGGCGATGGATGAGTGGGCAGTCGATATCGGATCCCCACCTACAGCGCCTGAGACGGATAAGGTGGGGTCGCTGTGGGTACCTGTAAGCGGCGACGGGCTTCTTGGTGTTGTCGTAGACGTCTGCGGCGAAGGCGAGCCTGGCGTTTTCTTGGATGGCTTTAACATTGCGTTGCTCCGATGAATTGTGGATTCATTTATCCGAAAGGACGCGCCGGGCAATAGAAGCGCAACTGCGAGGTTGCCTGCGGCGAGTCTTCAAGGGAGCGATGTTCAGTAAAATGGCGTCAGCGCGTGCGGTATATATGTCTTGATCCAAAAACAATGATGCAAGGCATTACCGGTTTGTAGAGGGCCGATATGACGCTCCCCTCGCCGTTGGCGGGCGAGGGGAGAACGACAGTCAGCGCTCTCTTATAATGACCACCGCTACCGGATTCGACGCAACCTTCGCCACCCCGCCTACCAGCCAGACCACTTTGTTTTGGGCCTCGGCGGTCTGAAGAGCGAGCAAGGCGGCACTGCCGATTCTTTGTGGCAAATTCGGATCAGCGAGTTCGTTGCCCGGGGTATGCGATAGACCTGGATCTCCGACCGTTCCCAGTTTGAGATAAAAGACCTCTTGATGATTTGTGCGTCTGAATACCAACGTAGGACTGCGGTGTTCATATGTCAGGGGAAAGATGTCGTAGCCGCTGCGAACCAGCAATGCGCCGACGAGGCGTCTGAGATTGAGGTCGCTTGGATAGGTCAGGTAGTGACGCCATTCGACCGGAAAGTGTGTTGGATCGAAGGTCAGCCGTTGTAAATCTCCATCACCCTGGGGGCGCAGCGGAAGGATCCTTTTGTTTCCGATATCCACGGATGTCACCACGGGCAGCATGTTCATCGGATCTGCGTAAGCGGGTGCGGTGGGAAACGGTTTTTGGTTCCACTGGTGCAAGACAGCCTGAATGTTGATCAGTCCGGTGCCTGTGATGGTGGGCGAGTTATCGGAGAGTTCAAACAGTTTCCTGGCGACGGCCCGCGAAGTGAAATCAGAGAAGTCCGGAAATGTATCGGCTACGGATTGCGACAGGGGCTTTTCAAAAAAACGTTTACCGGGACGGATTTCCCCCGGCTCGGTACCGATACGAAACGTTGCCACCGGTTGGCGTTCGGGATTTGTTTGCAGCATCTGCTCAAAGGCATCGAAATGTGTCGGAACAAATTCGGGGTGCTGTAGAAAGTACACTTTGGGCAGGCTGTTGGGGGCAGAGCCGATGGGCACGATGGGATAATGGAGCCAGCCGAGCTGGATGGAATCTGCGGATGATGGTGGGTTCAGATCGCCCCATGGTAACCAGAAGTAGGGTGTCTGGACCGATGAGGCACTGTTGTCGTTCACCGGCGGTGTAGAGTCCTCGGGCTCATTGAGTCGCGGTCGCTTGCTCGGGCCGGGCGAGGGTTCGTCAAATTCGGCGACGGCGCGAAGAGGGTCTGGTGCGAAGCTTTCGTCTGTTGTCGTGCTCTGCGCTTTTCGGCGCCAGAGTTTTGTCCCGGGAATGTGTTCAAAAAAAATGGCGGGTGAGTCACTTGTCGTGGCAAAGGCTTGCTGATATTCGCCATCGGCGTTTTGACGCACCATGACGGTTCCTTCTGCCGTATCGACATAGGTCTGTTTGAGCTTGTTGTAGCGGATTCCGTTCGCTGAGAGTTCAGCTTTGCTCAGCTTTGCTGCGTTTTCTGGTGAAAGGTAGGACGGTGTTTGCGGTTTTACGGCTTCAGCGCCCGAAGTCCGAGTAAGTTGCCAGCCCGGTTGTTCGATGCGCCAACTGGCCTGGCCTTGATTTTTCGTCAGAATCGGGCCTGGAACGCCCGGTGCAAAGGAGAGTGGAACGTAATATTGTCCTTGCCGATTCTGTTCTACAACGAACTGGCCCTCTGTTCCGATCTGGGCGTAGGTTCGCAGATCCGGCCCAGTGAACAATCCTGTGTTGTCTGCAAGCGGCACCAACTCGTTGAATCGGCTTTGAGGCCAGGCAATCTGGCTGCGAGCGGTGATGTAGCTATCAAGTTCGGCACCAGGCATCCTGCTCACTGTGACGTTGGCTACACGAGAGGTGGCGTCTTGAGAGATATTCGGAAAGTGCTGTGCGGACGTTGAATCGATGCCAGGCAGGTATACGTCCGGAAGGTGTGTTGTACCGCGGTTATCTGAGAGATAGTCCACAGATCGGGTCGTTGTACTTGTTGTACTTGTTGTACTTGTTGTACTCGTTGTACTCGTTGTACTCGTAGTACCGGATCCAGTTGTAGTAACAGGCGCTTTTTTTGTTGGCTTGATCATATAGGTTTATTCCATCCATTGGATTTTTTGAAAGCGGGAGAAACTGCCTTTTCGTGGCGTTCAGGCGCAGCCGATCAACGCGCGGTAATGCCTGAGCGCTTCAACCGCCGAGTGCGCAATAAGTTGTCGGTTTTAAATCGATTTTTGTGTGTTGGTGGGGCAGGCTAATTTATGGCGAAACCTGGCGTTGATAGACCCGGTGTCTGATGGGTGCAGCGATTCAAGACCTGCAGTTTCGCGTAATCAACAACTTCGCTGTCCAGCAGCCAACGGCGTCTGGCAAAGCTATAGCTGAGTATTCCGGCTCGATTGTCGATCACACTGATATGTCTGACCCTGATGTCCTTGTCGGCAATGGCGATGAATTCTTCGGGCAACGCTGTGGCCCAGTCGTCGGGGGCTTCGAAAAATCTGGCATCGAGGCCATCGAAATAAATTGTGTCGAAGGAGAGGTCGACAGTTTTGACAATGCCTTTCGCAGTGACGACACGCACTTGATCGACAAGATCTTCACTGTCGTAGTCTGGTAGATAGACCGTACACGTTCCAATCTGCAGTTGATTTTTCTCCAGTTTTATTTCGACATTGCCCAGTGCGCTGGCATCGAACTCCCACGTGGACGAAAAGCGCAATCTGTTGTTGGCCTTTGCCAGTGCGCCTGGCGTAGCGATTCTGATTATTAGGTCTGCCGCGAGATGGATCAGATATGTCGCCCCGTCACCTAGCAGACTTTCGATCGCGGTTTGTTCAGGATAAGACGTCAGCGTGGCGCAGGCGGATCTGGCGCTCAGTTGATAGGCTTCGTTCACGGGAAGTTCAAACAGGTACAGACCTGCGCGGTATTGCTCTGGAAGAGGGATCCGGGTTTTCCACTTCGTGAATGCGTACACCTTATAGTTTGCAGCCACGGGAGGCACGTCAGTTTTCAGTGTGAGATGAGCATTGAAAGCGACGCCGTCACTGAATGCAAAAACATATTGATGATCGGGGTAGAGCGCCATGGTTCTTAGCGTTTTCACGCTATTCATTGGATCGTTTCCACCCCTTGCCTGCGCGAACAACTTGATTGTTAATGTCTTTTTCCCAAAGTAATAGACCAGATCGCAACCCATTAACAGATCATGTTTTTTTGCCGATATTCTCGCCAGGAAGTGTGCTTCTGATTTAGTCAGTTCATCACTCGCGAAGTCCAGAAAAATTCTGGTGACAGCGTTGGTACGCTTTACTGCGTAAAACCGGGTGTGTTGTTGAGTTCTTGGAATGTAATAGCTGGCATCGTTGTTGTGCCGGATTATGCAATCGGATGTGTAAAGAATGACCGGACTTTGCGGTCGTCCTTTGCGGGTGATGACCACCTCGACGTCGATGGGTCTTTCGCTTTTGATTGATTCAGGAAGCTCAGGTACCAGATAAAAGCCGTCCTCGGTAATGAAGGTGAGTTTGTTGTTCTTTAATTGATAATCGTCACCGAGCCGTTTGTAGATGTCACGGATGATGACCTTGCTTCTGGGCCTGTCGTGGAAATCGAATTTCGAAGTGATGACCAGCGCGCTCTTCTCGATGATCCAGCTTTCAATCAGATCCATTCGCCAATTCAAGACAATGACGCTTTCTTGCTTACCGTCTTCGATGATGCAAATGCAGCCCGCTTCATGGGCAATGAAATACTCGTCTGCTCCGGATTCACCCGATGCCGTTGCACCTTTGTGAATCAAATGAATCTGGTCGTTTCCTGCACCAGCTCTGATGGTGTCGATGCCACGGGACTTGATGATGTTGCGTTGTGCTGTACCGGTGACGGTGCTTGTGGCATGCGCGACGGTTTCAACATTCTCGATACTTTCCAGAACGCTGTGGAGCGTACGTTTTTTTCCGCCTTCGGCCGATGGATCAGGGGTGATTACCTGGAGCCTCCCCGCCACCAGGTCGATGTCATACCCGGGTTGCTCCGCAGCACTAAGGTTATAAAGGCCGCCAAGGGACAAAGTGTCGTTGCCTGCTCCGCCCTTCAATGTCGAATAATGGTCATCCCTGGAAACATTCTTGAGTCGATCGGCAGCGCCTTCGAAGACGAATCGATCGTCTTTGTCCCCCCCTGTCAGCTCTTTTCTTCCGGTCTTGTAAAAAAAGGCGTTTGGTTTTTTTTCAACCCCTCGGATTGAGTCTTTACCGTCACTGATGAACCACAGGACCGCTTTGTGCTCTGCCGCGGAGCCCAGTTGCGCGCCCGGAGTGGCACCGCTAACACCTTCGCGGGCGTCAATGGTGTCATCGACTCCTGTTATTTGTGGAAGATTGACGGTTTGCCACCGGTCTTGTTTAGTCCACCAGTTACGTGCCCATATCCGAGTCGGCTTGAGGTTGACCTCAAAAGCACCATGAACGATGGCTTCGGTGGTGTCCTTCAGCTCGCCATCCAGCAGTTTCTTTGCCGCGTCCTTCATTTTCCTGGAGTGCTCGACCCTGGTTTTGGCAATGCTGTAGCGATCCTGCACATCGGCGTCAGGATCCATGAAACAGAACGAGAACCAGCCTGTGCGCCAGCGCTCATTGGTGGTGAGTTCGATGTAATCGTCAATATCGTCCACCAGTCTTACGGCAGCGTAAGCCTGAGCGCCAATGGCCAGAATCGCTCCCGCCGCGAGTCCGACCGGACCTGCAAAAGAAAAGCCTGCCATCGCTGCGCTGCCGAGTATCAGGGTCATGGCGGCACTCGTTAGGCTCAAACCGGCACTGATGTAATGATCCAGCGCTTCTTTCCCGGTTGCATTGTCTGCAGCGGTCAAGGATGTGACCGCGGCATGTAAATCGAAAGGCAGCGTCAGCGCTCCCCCGATCAACCCACCGGAACGACCCAATCTCACGGCGAATCGGGTTTTGGCGAAGTCCTTGTAGGCAAATTGGCCAACCTTGATCATTTGCGTGGCCATTTTAGTCACGGCCATGTCTACAGTTATGGAGCCCACTTCAGAGGTGATGCCCGCGCTATTGATTACGGCTTGCGCGGTGTCACTGTTTCTGACCGCATCGACCACCCCGCGCAAACCCATGAATATTCCAAAGGCTTGAATCCCGACACTTGAGCCGAGCAGGCAGTCGCTCTTGATCATTGACACCCAGCGAGGGCTGCTCTTGGACAGGTAGGCATGACGCAAATCGAGTTTTTGCGCGGAGCCTAGAAGTTTCGCAAGTGTGCTGTGGTATGTACCCTGATCAACATCGCTCGTGGGATTGTTTCCAAGCATCGGCGGGGCGTCTAATGGACGTCGGCTGGCAATTTCGAACAGCAGCGACGACAACAGGTAGCCCTCCGTGACCGTAGTTGATTTCATTCGGGTTTCTATATCGGGCGAGCTGAACTGTAACGAGTTGATGAAGGAGCGCTTGGGCGTTCGAAAGAAAGTGTTCTGACCATTCAGGTGTTGTCCGCCCGTCGTTGCGCCCAAAACGTCCAGGGAAACTCGTGTAATTGAAATAGAGCCGATATGAAGTGGACCGAACAGATCGTCGACGATTTTCAGCTGTTGTGTTTGGCGTTTGTTCGCGGTGGCGATTTCGCCATCAAAATCGATGGTCGAAGCTGTGCGCTCATTGGCATGAAAGCCTATATCGGTGATTACTACGGAGTCAGTTTGCTGGAACGAATCCGGTGTAAAAGTGGCCATTTGAACATCCTTGTTCTGCCCAATTATTTGTCGAATAGCGCGGTTATATTAGGTTTTGTTTTTTAGAGTTGTACATCCATGGGTTGTTGCGTTGTATTTCGCCCGACGCGGCAAGTTGAAATGCCCTTTAAATATCTCAGTGGCTGCTGAGTAACGATACGGCTCCTGCACTACCGAACAAACCGGCGCTGATCCGGTTGAACCAACTTTGTCCCTTGCCGCTGCGCAGATAGCGCGCAGCACCATGGGCGCCCAGTCCGTAGGCCAGTTTGCACAGCAGGTCCAGCAAGGTCCAGGTTGCAATCATCACCAGTAACTGCGGCAGGAAAGGCTGTTCGGCGCTGAGGAACTGTGGCAGAAACGCGGCGAAGAACAGAATGTCTTTCGGATTGCTCGCGCCCAGCACGAACGCGCGCCCGAACAGTGCACGAAAACGTGGGACAGCCGTCGCTTGTGGCACTTCGGCGCCTGTCGAAGGCTGGCGCGACTGCTGCCAGCTCTGCCAGGCAAGATAGAACAGGTAAAATGCGCCGATGATTTTCAGCGCGCTGAACAACTGTTCCGAAGCCAGTAGCAGGGCCCCCAGGCCAAGCGCGGATGCGCTGAGCAAACAGATCGAAGCAATCACGCCGCCGAGAAACGCCGGGTAAGAGCGCCGCAAACCGTAATTCAGGCTGTTGCTGATCATCAGCAACGACAGTGGCCCCGGAATCAGGATCACCACCAGTGCAGCGCCGCTGAACAGCAGCCAGGTTTCCAGACTCATCACTTTCCTCCTTTTTTGTTGTACTCAAGAATGTGCAAAAGCCCCACCCGCCAGGGTGAGGCTGTTTTGAAGCCAGAACCGCTTAACGCTTACAAGAAGATGAACTTGGCGATGAAGATCGCGCAGAGCACCCACAGGCTGACGGAAATTTCCTTGTACTTGCCGGTACCGGTCTTCAGCGCCACATAAGTGATGAAGCCCAGCGCAATACCGTCGGCGACCGAGAAGGTCAGCGGCATCATGATCGCGGTGACGATGGCAGGAATCGCGTCAGTGGCTTCGTCCCATTCGATGTGGGCCATGCCGCCCATCATCAGCATCGCAACGTAGATCAGTGCACCGGCGGTGGCGTAAGCGGGAATCATGCCAGCCAGTGGTGCGAAAAACATTGCCGCTATAAATAGCACACCTACGGTGACGGCGGTAAGACCAGTCCGACCGCCAGCGGCCACGCCGGCAGCACTTTCTACATAGCTGGTGACAGGCGGTACACCGACCACGGCACCGAAAACGCTGGAAGCACTGTCGGCTTTCATGGCGCGGGAGAGGTTTTCGATGCGACCGTCAGCGCCGACCAGATTGGCACGCTGGGCAACGCCCATCAGGGTACCTGCGGTGTCGAACATGTGCACAAAGAGGAAGGCCAGCACCACACTGATCATGCTGACGTTAAACACGCCAGCAACGTTCATCGCCATAAAGGTCGGCGCCAGGCTCGGCGGCGTCGACATGATGCCCTCGTAATGCACGATGCCCAGGCCCCAACCGGCCAGCGTCACGGTGATGATGCTGATGAGGATCGCGCCAAAAACTTTGTGGTAGCTGAGGATGGCGATCATCAGGAAGCAGATGGCGGCGAGCAGCGGGCCCGGTTCACGCAGGGAACCGAGTTTGATCAGCGTGGCCGGGCTGTCGACGACGATGCCTGCGGTTTTCAGGCCGATCAGGCCAAGGAAAAGACCGACCCCTGCGCCCATCGCAAAGCGCAGGCTCACAGGAATACTGTTGAGCAGCCATTCGCGAATCCGCGAGAAGGTCAGGATCATGAACAGCACGCCTGAGACGAACACTGCGCCCAGCGCCGTTTCCCAGTTGTAGCCCATGGTGCCGACCACGGTGTAGGTGAAGAAAGCGTTCAGGCCCATGCCCGGCGCCAGACCCACCGGCCAGTTGGCGTAAAGGCCCATCAACAGGCAGCCCAGCGCAGCGGCGATACAGGTGGCGACGAATGCCGCACCATGGTCAATCCCGGCATCGGCCATGATGTTCGGGTTGACGAAGATGATGTAAGCCATCGTGATGAAGGTTGTCAGACCGGCAATCAACTCGGTCTTCACCGTGGTGCCATGCAAGCTGAGTTTAAACAGGCGCTCCAGCAGGCCATTGCGTAACGGCGGCGAGAGATCCAGCGTCGATGCTTCGGATTTGCGGCTTTCCACAGCGAGTACTCCTCAAGAGTTTTATTGTTATTTCCAGGGCCGGACCCATGAGGGGTGGCAGCGGCCCTTTGAGGCATACGCGAATTTGTTGACCGTAAGGTCAGAAACTCGCACGCTGTGGATTATGCTTTTGTGTACAAATAAAGCAAATATTGTTTTTGATTTTGTTTACGAACGGTCCGACGATAGCGATATATCGCCACTGCGTGCCCTTCGCGAGCAAGCCAGACGATTCAATGGAGATGTGCCTGACTCTCACCCAAGGCCAGATTCACCGCCAACCACCCATTCACCGCTGTCTCCCCAGCCTCGGCGAACACCCGCTCCAGCAACTTCACCTGCTCACGGCGCAACGACTGTTCGAACTTCCTCCCTTCGGCCGTCAATTCCAGCAGGCGCTTACGCTTGTCAGCCTGCGATGCCACGCTGTCGACCAGATGCATTTCCTGCAACTGGCGCAGCGGCATGTTCAGCGCCTGCTTGCTCACCCCAAGCAAGGCCAGCAACTCCTTGACGCTCAAATTTGGATAACGAGCGATGAAAAACACAATCCGTTGATGCACCCGAGACAACCCGCGGCGCTCAAGCATTTCATCAGCCTTGGCGGTGAAGGCCTGATAACCGAAGAAGAACGCTTCCATGGCCTGTTGCTGACTGGTTGGGTTTTTAAGGTCAATCATGTTGACGTACTCGCTCGGGTTATCGTAATTTCAGTCAATAAGTTTGACCATTTTTCACATGCCTCGCTACCGGTGATTTCCATGGCTTTTTCCGAACGTGTCTCGCGCCTTAAAAGTTCTTTGATCCGTGAAATCCTCGCCGCCGCTCAGCGTCCGGAAGTGATGTCATTCGCCGGCGGCCTGCCTGCCGAGGCCATGTTGCCGAAAGTCGAATGGGGTGACATGCCGCTGTCCCTCGGCCAATACGGTATGAGCGAGGGTGAGCCGGCGCTGCGCGAAGCCCTGGCCGCAGAGGCGAGGGCGCTAGGCTTGGCGTGTGAGGCGAGTCAGGTGCTGGTGGTCAGTGGCTCCCAGCAGACTCTTGATTTGGCGGCCAAGCTGTACATCGACAAGGGCACCGAGATTCTTCTGGAAGCACCGACTTATCTGGCCGCTTTGCAGATATTCCAATTGTTTGGCGCCGAATGCCTGACCGTGCCGCAGGAGTCCGATGGCCCGAACCTGGCGCAATTGCGCAGTCGTCTGGAGCAACACCGTCCGGCGTTCATCTACTTGATCCCGACGTTCCAGAACCCATCCGCCGTGCGCTACAGCGAGGCCAAGCGTGCAGCCGTCGCCGCATTGCTCGATGAATTCGGTGTGACATTGATCGAAGACGAACCCTACCGCGAACTGACGTTCGACGGCGCCAGCGCCAAGCCGATTGCCGCACGGCTGCGCAATTCCAGTTGGATTTACACCGGCACGGTCTCGAAAACCTTGCTACCCGGTTTGCGTGTCGGCTACCTGATCGCCAGCCCGGATCTGTTTGCGCCTCTGCTCAAGCTCAAGCAATCGGCGGATCTGCACACCAATCGCATCGGTCAGTGGCAAGCACTGCAATGGATCGGCACTGAGCAATACCAGCAGCACTTGAGTGAGTTGCGCGGTTTTTACCGAGAACGGCGCGATGCCTTTCAGTCAGCGCTGGAAACGCACTTTTCGGATCTGGCGGACTGGAACACGCCGCAGGGTGGGCTGTTTTTCTGGTTGACGCTGAAACAGCCGCTGGACACGCGCACGTTGCTTAACGAGGCGTTGGCCAATGATGTGGCGTTCATGCCAGGGGAGCCGTTCTTTCCCGATCCCGATAAAAATCTCGGACATTTGCGTCTTAACTTCAGCCACATTGACGCGGCACGGCTGGATGAAGGGCTCAAGCGATTGGCGGCGGTGGTGCGTCAGGCGCAACGAGACAGGGCGGCCTGAACATTTTTGTCTGGATTTTTGTGCTGACTGGGCGGTCTTTTTCGCGAGCAACCCCGACCCCAAAGGGGAAATACTTTGAACGATGTGCGGGCTTGCTCGCGAAGGCGTCAGTCAGAACGGCACAAAAACTTCAGGCCGCAGCAAACCGCTTATCCAGATAATCAATGATCACCTTGGACTCATACATCCAGGTCGTCTGGCCATTCTCTTCAATCCGCAGGCACGGCACCTTGATTCGGCCACCCTGTTCCAGCAGTGTCTGGCGATCCTGCTCGTTGTTTTTCGCATCCTTGAGCGCCACCGGTACATTGAGGCGACGCAAAGTGCGACGGGTCTTCACGCAAAACGGGCAGGCGTGGAACTGATACAACGTCAGGTCCTTCGCAGCCGCTTCCACCTGTGCCTGAGCGGCGGCGGGGCGGTTTTTCTTGCCAGGGCGGGTGATGAAATCGATGAAAATGATCAGTTGGCCGAGGCCAACACGAAGTGCTTTAACGAACACGTTACAAGCCTCACAGAGATATTGAAGAAGGCGCGCAGCTTACCCGATTTTTCACGGGCGAAAAAAAACCGGCGATCAACGCCGGTTTTTTACTGTTGCCAATTACTTGATCAAGCTGAGGAATTCGCTGCGGGTGGCTGCGTTTTCACGGAACTCGCCGAGCATCACCGAAGTGATCATTGACGAATTCTGCTTCTCGACACCGCGCATCATCATGCACATGTGCTTGGCCTCGATCACCACGGCAACGCCCAGCGCGCCGGTGACTTGCTGCACCGCATCGGCGATCTGGCGGCTGAGGTTTTCCTGAATCTGCAGGCGGCGGGCGTACATGTCGACGATCCGTGCGACCTTCGACAAGCCCAGCACTTTGCCGCTCGGGATATAAGCAACATGCGCCTTGCCGATGAACGGCAGCAGATGGTGTTCGCACAACGAGTACAACTCGATGTCCTTGACCAGCACCATTTCGCTGTTATCGGAGCTGAACAGGGCACCGTTGGTGACCTCTTCGAGCGTCTGTTCATAACCGCGGCAGAGGTACTGCATGGCTTTGGCGGCACGCTTTGGCGTGTCGAGCAGGCCCTCGCGGGAGACGTCCTCGCCCAGTTGGCCGAGAATCGCGGTGTAGTTCTGTTCCAGTGTCACAGAGGCTGATTCCATAAGGGTTTCAGAGGGGTACTGTTTCTGTCTGTACCAATTTTGTACCAATCAAGCTGATTTCGAGCTGTCCGAGTTAACCCCAGTCGGTGCTGGAGTTGATCCATCGGGCGCAGGTCGATAGCAACTACTGAACGCTATGACCGAGCTGAGTGGCAATAAACGCAGGGTTCATACCCGCCATGAGGCACATGGTAGCGTAAGTGTGTCGGCAGTTGTATTGCCGGCGGGCGCGAATCCTCAAATCGGCCGGTGTGAACCTGAAGCCTTTGCCGAGCCCCCGGGACTGTCAGGCAAATTCAAAGAGACGGAACCGATCGGCATCAAATCGCAC
Organism: Pseudomonas sp. NPDC087614; assembly: GCF_044743485.1. NCBI lineage: Bacteria > Pseudomonadati > Pseudomonadota > Gammaproteobacteria > Pseudomonadales > Pseudomonadaceae > Pseudomonas > Pseudomonas sp. NPDC087614. The sequence goes on from NZ_JBIUWN010000005.1 coordinate 22,870, forward strand.
AACGGGGCCGGTAGTTCGACGAATCGCCGTCAAACGGTTTTCCTAGCTTGCGACCGGTTTTCCAAACAGGACTATACCGATGGCGATCAGCAACCCCACGGCAAATAGCGCCGCTTTGCCAGGTTCTTTACGGTCCAGTGACGACAGCAGCGCCTGTAGCGATTGCAACGCGTAGAAAATCACAAACGCCTTTGATGCATACGTGATGATTTCGTAAATACCAGCACTCCAAGTGATGCCGATTGCCACAAGCGCAGTCACGAGGCTGCCCACATTCACAGACAGGCGCTTGTGCGTCGCTTCAGCGAGCAGTCCGCTAGCGCCATTCATATCGGCAACGGCTGCCGATGATTGGGACGCAAGGGCTGCCGCGATCAATAGTGGGGTGACGGCGGCACCGACAGGGGCAAGCATGTCGATAATCGCCGTTTCCCCGCCTTCGGCGGAGGGGCTGCCGTGAAATAAATGCGTCAGGAGAAAAACGAACCCGACGTAGATAAATGTTGATATCCACTGGGCATAGCGCATTGTCCGCAGCCGGGTTTGTGTGTCGTATTCGGCGCCCAAATAACGGGATGTTTCAAAGCCTTGGACCAGTACGATCAGTCCCAATAGAACCTGGAGTTTTCCGAGTCCTTCCTGTGGCTCAACAGGCGAAGAGATTGTATGGCCGGTGGTTGTGAACAAAATCAGCGCAGCGAAAATTCCGAGAATGACGCAGAGCTTGAGGCCGACGGCGTAGACCTCGATACGCTCAAGCGCCCTGAGCCCGCCAGATAGTCCAATCACGCCAACAGTGGCAATCGCGATTGAAGCGACAATTTGCACCGCCAGTCGGCTTTCTACCTCCACGATTCGCATGCCGAAGGCAGCGAACAGATTCAGGTAGTAAGCGACAGATACGAAATAGGCGAGTGACAATGCGAAATCAGAAGCTCGCTCAATGAAAACAGACGTTGGAGGCAACGACTTCAAACCGGGTTGCACATAACGAATGTTATGGCGCATCACCGCCCCGTAGAGGTAACCCAAAGAGCAAAGCGCCGCCATGGCGAGCCAGGCCGCGCTACCAAACGTGTTTGCCAGAATTGGACCTACGACCAGAAACCCAGATCCAATAATCGAGGCCAGAGGAGTGACCGTGGCACGCCACAGTCGCATTCTGAGTACGCGAGGGTGGAAGAAAACACAGGCGACCAGAATTGAAACAAGAATAAGGCCGGCATTGCTGATCACTAACGTTGCTCCAGAATGATCAAGTGCTCACTTGGAGCCTGATCGTCGTCATTTCCAGTGATGTCGATCGAATGAAGGGTAGCTCAAGGGGTTTTCAGGGCGGTCATGCCAGGCGTTTTTCTTATCCTTGCCTGGCTAGGTGACGACTTAAAAAATGCCAAGCGAAACAGGGTGTTTGATTGGCGTCAGCGAGGGAGCGAATGATCAGATGGTTTACTGGTCTGGCTGGAGCGATGTCCCTTTCGATGAGCCGGTGTAACGGTTTTATTCGTCGCGACCTTCCATCATGGTGCGTTTAAGCATCACATAAACTGCGCCGGCCCCGCCGTGTCTGGCCTGGCACGAGCAGAAACCAAGCACTTGTGCGTGCTGGCGCAGCCAGGTGTTGACGTGGCTTTTGATCATCGGCCGCTTGCCGTCCAGGCGCACGGCCTTGCCGTGGGTGACGCGAACGCAGCGGATTTCGAATTTGGTCGCTTCGGCAAGAAACGCCCAGAGGGTTTCCCGGGCCTTTTCCACGTTCATGCCGTGCAGGTCGAGGCTGCCCTCGAACGGAATCTGCCCGACCTTGAGCTTGCGCATCTGACTTTCCTGCACCCCGTCGCGGGCCCACATCAACTCGTCTTCCGGGCCGACGTCAATCACGAACTGATCGGACAGGCCATCAACGGTGGTGGTGTCGGTGCGCACGGTAGCGGACTGGCGCAATTTGGCGATCTGCGCGCGGTCAGCTTTGGGTTTGCCGGTGTCGGCGCGGTCGTGCTTGATCGGCTTGACGCCTTGGATCGCACTTTTGAACAGGGAAAAATCGTCGTCTTGCATGTCAGCCTCCGCGAAGGGCGGCCAGTTTACCCAAGTCGAAACAAAACGGCCCGGCAAAAAGCCAGGCCATCGAGTCAGTCGTGTTTTTTCATCAGGTGCGGGGACATGTTCAATTCCCGCGATTGCCGTGCACGACGGCGGCAGCGACGCCACAGGGCGACACCGAAATACAGAAACAGCAAACCGACTGCCAGAATGATCGCGGAGCCCATTGGCGTGGCGTTCAAGTCGCCGAGCGCTGGCGGGCGCCCCAGCAGGCTGGCGGCCCCGGCCATTGCCAGCAGCACGCCGAATGTCGCCAGAATGGCTGCAATCGCCGCGCCGAATCGAAAACGCCAGTTGCTTTGGCCTTTGGGCCGCAAGCGGCGTGCGTCAAATCCATCGGATAACTTCATTCCGACCTTCCTCAATGGGTATCGGCCCTTCGACCGGGAGTTGACCGGGTTGTTCCTGAGGCTATGGCATTTGCGTCAAATGAGAGGCTTTTGTGGATGAGCGGCGGTGTGGGCCGCTCATCAGGGCGCGATCAGATGAGATCTTGTGTTTTGGCGAGGGTGGCAAAGTTGTCGGCCATGATCGCCATTTCCGCTTCTTGTACCACTTCGGCGCTGAGTACCCGGCCTTTGAACGGCAGGTCACGGGTGGCGCAAGCATCTTCAACGAGGGTGCAGCGAAAACCCAGGTTTTTCGCCGCACGCACGGTGGTGCTGACGCTGGAGTGGCTCATGAAACCGCAGACGATCAGGTCCAGCGAGCCAAGGTTTTGCAAGCGGTCGAGCAGTTCGGTGCCATGGAAGGCGCTCGGCAGCAGTTTGCCGATGATGGTTTCATCGCCCTGCGGTTCGAGGCCGGGGATGAATTCGCCGCGTTCGCCCTGTGGGTCGAACAGGCCACCGACGGTGCCGAGATGACGCACATGCACGATCGGCCGACCGGCTGCACGGGCCGCAGCGATCACTTGTTTGATGTTCGCGACGGCCGCATCCATGCCGCTCAGGGCCAGTGGGCCACTGAGATATTCTTTCTGGGCATCGATGATGACCACGGTGGCATGGCTCAGTGTGGCCGCTGCGTAACCGCGACCGCTGAGTTGAAACATCGTTTTTGGAACGGACATTCTGGGGCTCCTTGGGGTGGGGCTTTTGCGACATTGTCCTCTGGCTGAGCGGTTCTGTGAATCGCTACCATCGTAGGCACCGTCGTTGCTGGCTTGCAGCCTTGTCAAGTTACACGTTCTGTTCAATAGCTGATGCAAAAAACAGAAAACCCCTACCGCTGTGGCGGGATTTTTCCTGCGTCGTCGTGGCGCGTTTTGGCTGTTAGAATCGCCAGTCGTTTTTTCTGGAGTTCTGCCCCGTGATCACTTCCCGACTTCGTACCCTGCGCGACCACATCCGTTGGGCCGTCAGCCGCTTCCATGGGGAGGATCTGTTTTTCGGCCATGGCACCGACAATGCCTGGGACGAAGCCCGGCAACTGGTGCTGGGGGCATTGCATCTGCCGTGGGAAATCGCCGACAGCTATCTCGATTGCGCACTGGAAGATGACGAACTGGTCAATCTGCAACGCCTGCTCAAGCGTCGCATCGAAGAGCGTATCCCGACCGCTTACCTGTTGGGTGAGGCGTGGTTCTGCGGCATGTCGTTTATCGTCGACGAACGTGTATTGATCCCGCGTTCGCCGATTGGTGAGCTGATCGAAAACCATTTTGCGCCGTGGATTGGCAATGACCCTGCGCGAATTCTTGATCTGTGCACCGGTTCCGGTTGCATCGGCATTGCCTGCGCCTATGAGTTCCAGAACGCCGAAGTGGTGCTGGCGGATCTGTCGTTCGAAGCGCTGGAAGTGGCCAATCAGAACATCGAGCGCCATGGCGTCGATGAGCGTGTCTACACTGTGCAGGGCGATGGTTTCGAGGGGCTGCCGGGTCAGCGTTTCGACCTGATCGTGTCGAATCCGCCTTACGTCGATGCGCAAGATTTCGCCGACATGCCGGACGAATACCAGCACGAGCCGGAGCTGGCCCTGGCGTGCGGTGATGATGGTCTGAACCTGGTTCGGCGGATGCTCGCCGAAGCGGCGGATCACCTGACCGAGAAGGGGTTGCTGATTGTCGAAGTGGGTAACAGCCAGGTTCACGTCGAAGCGTTGTACCCGGAAGTCGACTTCGCCTGGCTCGAGTTCGAGCGCGGTGGGCATGGCGTGTTCATGTTGACGGCGCAGCAGTGCCGCGATCATCAAGCGCTATTCGCTTCTCGCGTCTGACCCCTGAACGCTTCGCGAGCAGGCTAGCTCCCACCTTTGGAATGCATGTTCCTGTGAGAGCGAGCCTGTTCGCCAATGGCAGCGCCGCAGTTTGAAGTTATCAGCGGTGCGTAGCAATCCAGATCAACAACCCCGCCTGAAACACCGCAAACGCCACCAGACAGGTAATAGTGAAGCGCAACCCGGCGTCTTCGCGCTTGAACTTGCTGACCTTTTCTTCCTGCTTCTGGAGCTTCACTTCCTGCTCGGCCAGATTCTGTTCGGCCTGCTGAAGCATTTGCGCGGCTTCAAGAATCTCGACGATCTGCAGCTTTTCGCTGTTCCAGTCGCCAATCAGATCACCGACCTGAGCATCCTTGATGCTGCCCTTCAAATGCTGGGCGTCGGCGTAGACCACATCAAATCCGTGCACCCGCAGAAAATGATCGCGGCGCAGTCGAGTGTCTTCGTTCAGCGCGTCCTTGTTGTTCAAGTCCATGCCGTCGACGGTGTAGGCGGGCCAGTGTTTTTTCGCCCAGGTAATGCCATTCGCGGCCATGAAGCGGCCGATGCCACGGTTTAACGGTTCAATCTGCAAGCCGCTGTCCGGGCCGAAACTCACACGTTTGGTGGTGTGATTGACCCACACGTCGAGATGATTTTGCTCTTTGCGAACACGCTGGCTCGGCAGCTTGATCGCCATGCGCATCAGGCTGTGTTCTTTGCTATTGCGCTCGGCATAGCCGAATTCGACAAAACGCAATGGCCGGCCACCGGTGTGGCGGTCGGTCTTCAACGGGGCCAGGCGGAGCATCTTGTGGTGCTCGACGTGGACATCCGCCCACGGCAGCTCGACCGCTGGCGGTGCGTCTTTTTCAGCGGTGGTGTCGGGTGAAGTCTGGGTATCAGTCATAACGGCGAGATCCTGTCCAAGCCCTGCTTGCCGCCAGCCAGTACGCTGGCGACAAAGGCTTATCGGCCGTTTCTTGCAAGACTGGAGGGCAAACAGCGCTTATCGGGTGCGAAGTCCGTCAATAAATTCGATGATTTTCGAGCCGAGTTCCGCTGCCAGAGGCAAATTCGGGTCTTTGTAGGAGGCCAATTGCCGCTTCACGTCGTTAGGCACGATGCGCATGACGTGGTTCATGCCTTCGATCACCACCAGTTCGGCGTCCGGTTTGGCGGCTTTGAGCAACTTTGCATCATGGACACCGACCTGAATGTCGTTGCTGCCCTGAACGATCAGTGCCGGCATCTTCAGTTGCGCGAACGCTGCGGCCGGATTCTGTCGGAATAGCGAGATCAGATACGGCTGCACGCTTGGCCGGAAAATCACCTGCAACGGCCCCGGTACATTGTCGTCGGTGCGGCCGGCCTTGAGGTTGTCGAGCAACTCGTTGCTGCGCAACATCAGCGGTGGTGGCAGGCTGCGCGCCAGTTGCTGGCGGATCACCTGATCGACCGGCCGCGCGCTGCCAGACAGGGAAATCACCGCCGCGGCATCCAGCTTCGGCGCGGCAAGGCTGGCAATCAGTGCGCCTTCACTGTGGCCAAGCAGGATGAGCTTGCCAAAACGCGGGTCGGCCTTGAGCTTCTGCCCCCACGCCACGGCGTCTGCCGCGTAGGCCTCCACCGACAGGTTGCGCTCGTCCGGCGTGGCCGCAAGGCTGGCGGCCACGCCGCGCTTGTCGTAGCGCACACTGGCAATGTGGTGTTTAGCCAGCACCCAGGCCAGCCGTTTAAGGCTGTCATTGCGCCCGCCGTCGGGGTTGTTTCCGTCACGATCCGTAGGCCCCGAGCCGGAAATGATCAGGACAACCGGTACAGGGTTGTCGGATTTTGGCAGCAACAGCGAACCGAAAAGCTCGCCGCTCCCCGTATCCAAAGTTACCGGGCGTTGTAGGACCGTCGCTTGGGCAAAGCCCGTAAACAGGGTAAGACTCAAAATCAAAACTCGCAGCATCATCACGCCATCATTCGCCAAGGTGCCGGTTGGACTCACCAACACCGCTAAGGTTCGAGGATGAACTAGTCGGTTAGCCTGCGTATACTGGCGCGCATTACGAATTTGGGTTTGATTTCACGGAGCGTCCTGCATGTCCGGCAATACCTACGGCAAGTTGTTCACTGTCACCACCGCTGGCGAAAGCCATGGTCCGGCGTTGGTCGCCATTGTCGACGGCTGCCCGCCGGGCCTGGAAATTTCCCTCGAGGACTTGCAGCGCGACCTCGACCGCCGCAAGCCCGGCACCAGTCGACATACCACCCAGCGCCAGGAAGCCGATGAAGTCGAAATCCTCTCCGGCGTGTTCGAAGGCCGCACGACCGGCTGCTCCATCGGTCTGCTGATCCGCAACACTGACCAGAAGTCCAAGGACTACTCGGCAATCAAGGACCTGTTCCGCCCGGCCCACGCCGACTACACCTACCACCACAAATACGGCGAGCGCGATTATCGTGGCGGCGGCCGTAGCTCGGCCCGCGAAACCGCCATGCGCGTGGCGGCAGGTGCAATTGCCAAGAAGTTTCTGGCCACCCAGGGCATTGTCATTCGCGGCTATATGAGCCAGCTCGGCCCGATCGAAATCCCGTTCAAGACCTGGGATTCGGTTGAAGAAAACGCGTTCTTCTGCCCGGATCCGGACAAAGTCCCGGAGCTGGAAGCCTATATGGATCAATTACGCCGTGATCAGGATTCGGTCGGGGCGAAGATCACCGTGGTCGCCGAAGGCGTCATGCCGGGTCTGGGCGAGCCGATTTTCGACCGTCTCGACGCCGAACTGGCGCACGCGCTGATGAGCATCAACGCGGTGAAGGGCGTGGAAATCGGCGCCGGTTTCGCCTGCGTTGCCCAGCGTGGTACCGAGCATCGCGATGAAATGACTGCGCAAGGTTTCCTCAGCAATAACGCCGGCGGCATTCTCGGCGGCATCTCGTCCGGTCAGCCGATCGTTGCCCATCTGGCGCTCAAACCAACGTCGAGCATCACCACCCCGGGCCGTTCGATTGACGTCGAAGGCAACGCGGTCGACGTGATCACCAAAGGTCGACACGACCCCTGCGTGGGCATCCGCGCCACACCGATTGCCGAAGCGATGATGGCCATCGTGCTGATGGACCACCTGCTGCGTCACCGTGGGCAGAACGCCGATGTGCGCGTGAGCACCCCGGTGCTGGGTCAGCTTTAATGGCAGACCACAAAGCCGTCGCGGCCTGACCGTGGCGGCGCTCCCTTACTGGCGGCTGTCCAGTTTCTATCTGTTCTATTTCGCCTTGCTCGGCTCGACGGCGCCGTTTCTGGCGCTGTACTTCGATCACCTCGGATTCAGCGCCGCGCGCATTGGCGAACTGGTCGCCATCCCGATGTTGATGCGCTGCGTGGCGCCTAACATCTGGGGCTGGCTTGGCGATTACACCGGCAGACGCCTGGCCATCGTGCGCTTCGGCGCGGTGTGTACGCTGCTGACCTTCTCGTTGATATTCGTCAGCAAAACCTACGCCTGGCTGGCGATGGTCATGGCGTTGCACGCGTTCTTCTGGCACGCGGTGTTGCCGCAGTTCGAAGTCATCACGCTGGCGCATTTGCAGGGGCAGACCTCCCGTTACAGCCAGATTCGCCTGTGGGGCTCAATCGGCTTCATCATCACCGTGGTTGTGTTGGGGCGCCTGTTCGAGTGGCTTAGTCTGGACATCTACCCGGCAGCGCTGGTGCTGATCATGGCGGGGATCGTGCTCAGCAGTTTGTGGGTACCGAACGCGCAACCGGCGCAGGGCAACCGGCCGACCGGGGAAGGTTTTCTCAAGCAACTGCGCCGTCCTGGCGTGCTGGCGTTTTACGCCAGCGTGGCACTGATGCAGATGAGTCACGGCCCGTATTACACGTTTTTGACGTTGCACCTTGAACGACTCGGCTACAGTCGCGGCGTGATCGGCATGCTCTGGGCCGTCGGTGTGGTCGCTGAAGTGCTGATGTTCATGGCCATGAGCCGGATTCTTTCACGCTTCTCCCTGCGCCGAGTCTTGATGGCAAGTTTTCTGCTGGCGGCGCTGCGCTGGGTGCTTCTGGGTTCGTTCGCCGAGTTTCTCTGGGTGCTGTTGTTGGCGCAGGTGCTGCACGCGGCGACCTTCGGCAGTTTTCACGCCGCTGCCATCGCGTTCGTGCAACGTAGCTTCGGCGCGCGCCAGCAAGGACAGGGCCAAGCGTTGTACGCCGCGCTGGCCGGCACCGGAGGCGCGCTCGGCGCACTGTATGCCGGTTACAGCTGGAATACCCTCGGCCCGGCATTGACCTTTAGTATTGCCAGTCTCGCGGCGCTCGCGGCTGCCGTTATCATTGCCACACGCATGCAAGAGGACAGCCTGTGAGCCTTGCGCGTGAACAACTCGCCCGGCCAATCGTCGACGCCGGGTGTTTTCTTTATGGTCGAGGCTGGTCTCAGTGGTATCTGAATTTTGTTTGAATGCGAGTTGAAGACCCGCAGCGTCATGAACCGCCAAGGCTGACTTCGCCAGAAGTCGCCCATTTACCTGATGAATTGCTGTGCCCGACCGGTCTGAAAGAGCCGGACGGCAAGGCCGATACCGAGGAATTGCCCCAATGAGCAGCCTGTTCGTTTATCACGTCTCAAGCCCCGACATCCCGAACAAAGTGTTGACGCATCTCGAAGACATCGCCGCGACTCTGGCCGAGCAGGGCGTGCGTTTCGACCGCTGGCAAGCCGCCACGAAGATCCAGCCCGGTGCAAGCCAGGAAGAAGTCATCAGCGCGTACCAAGAGCAGATCGACAAACTGATGACCGAGCGCGGTTACATCACGGTCGATGTGATCAGCCTCAATAGCGATCACCCGCAGAAAGCCGAACTGCGCGCCAAGTGCCTTGAAGAACACTGCCATGGCGAAGACGAAGTCCGTTTTTTCGTCGCCGGTCGTGGACTGTTTACCCTGCACATCGACGATTACGTCTACGCCGTACTCTGCGAAAAAAACGACCTGATCTCGGTGCCGGCCGGCACTAAACACTGGTTCGACATGGGTGAACATCCGCACTTCGTGGCGATCCGTCTGTTCAACAACCCCGAAGGCTGGGTCGCCACCTTCACTGGCGAAGACATCGCCGGCCGCTTCCCGCGTCTTGAGGACTGAGCCGAAGACGATAAACGTCATCCATAAAAAAACAGGCCGTGAAGCGCATCCTTCGCGGCCTGTTTTGTTTTACAGGGTCGAATCAATTACAGCGAGTGATACGTCGGCAGGGCAAAACGCTGCTGGCTCTGCAGCATTGCGATTTGTGGCAGTTCGCTGGCCTGTTCAGCCAGATCACGACGAATTGCGCTGATCGCCCACGACAATTGGTCGCCGGCATGCAGTTGCTGATACGTCAGCGCACGCTTGAACACTTTGCCGTCGCTGCTGCGCAGAGTCAGCAGGATCCCGCCATCGGGACGTGGCGCAGTGGTGACTTCGAAGTTGGAGAACAGGGAGGTAAATTTTTCTTGGATCAGGCTCATGTTTTTCAGCTCCGTATGCACTTGAATGGCAAGCATGCAGAGGAGGTTGCAGTGATTGTGCCAGCATGGTTTTTTTTAAAAATACTTATAAATCAATAGTTTATAAAATCGTGAATTTAAACGCGTCGTGCAATCTGCATGAACGGCCATCGTGCATCCTGCATTTTGCGGGATCGCTTGCGAATAAACGGAACCAAATCGCCCCCACAGGATCGCGGCTGCCGGCCAAGGTCCTGCGGATACAAAACATTGCAAAAACCGCGTGTACAGCTTGAGAAGCGCTGGCGTACTTTCGCTCTCGACCTTCGCCTGAAAGTGTCGGTCGCAGCCATCGATTGCCCGAAAAATAAGAATGCCGGCCAGCAAACCAGGGCCGAACGGGAGCTTCCATGAGTCACGCGCCAAGCGACACGATTACCTGGGGCATGATGCTCCGCAAACTGCCGATGATTGCCAAAGCCATTCCGCGAGTGGTCAAAGGCATGAAGGTGGCCAACGTCAAGGATCCGACCCAAAGCTGTGGCCTTGGCTGGACGTTCGAACAAGCGGCTCTGCGTAATCCCGATGGCCTGGCGTTATTGCAGAGCGATGTCTTGCTGACCTATTCGCAGGTCAACCAGTGGGCCAATCGCATCGCCCACTATCTGAACGGGCAGGGGATCGGCAAGGGTGATGTGGTGGCGGTGTTCATTGAAAACCGTCCGGAACTACTGGTGACGATTCTGGCATTGGCCAAGGTCGGCGCCGTCAGCGCACTGCTCAATACCTCGCAGACCCGCGATACGCTGATCCACAGTGTGAATCTGGTGGCACCGGTGGCGATTGTGGTCGGTGAAGAGTTGGTGCCGGCGTTTGCCGCGGTACGTGATCAAGTGACGATTACGCCAGAGCGCACCTGGTTCGTGGCGGACCACGACACTTACAGCCATCCGGGCATTGCGCCCCAGGGTTACGTCAACCTGATCAGCGCCAGTGTCGACGCTCGCAGCGATAATCCCCCGAGCAGCCAGCAGGTGTTTTTCGACGATCCGTGTTTCTACATCTACACCTCTGGCACGACTGGCCTGCCCAAGGCTGGTGTGTTCAAGCACGGTCGCTGGATGCGCAGTTCGGCCAGCTTCGGCATGATCGCCCTCGACATGGGCCCCGACGATGTCCTCTATTGCACCTTGCCGCTCTATCACGCGACCGGCCTCTGCGTGTGCTGGGGCTCGGCGATCAACGGCGCATCGGGTTTCGCCATCCGCCGCAAATTCAGCGCCAGTCAGTTCTGGAATGACGTGCGCCGCTATCGCGCCACCACTATCGGTTACGTCGGCGAGTTATGCCGTTATCTGGTCGATCAACCGGCCAGCGTCGATGACAATCGCCACGACGTGCGCAAGATGATCGGCAACGGCTTGCGTCCAGGCGCGTGGGCCGAGTTCAAGACGCGGTTCGCGGTCGATCATATCTGTGAACTGTATGCCGCGAGCGACGGCAATATCGGTTTTACCAACATCCTCAACTTCGACAACACCATCGGGTTTTCGCTGATGGCCTGGGAATTGGTGGCCTACGATCATGACAGCGGCGAGCCGATTCGCAGCGACGACGGTTTCATGCGCAAGGTCGGTAAGGGCGAGCAAGGTTTGCTGCTGGCGCGAATCGACGAGAAGGCGCCGCTGGACGGCTACACCGATCCGCAGAAGACCGCCAAAGTCGTGGTACACGATGTGTTCACCAAGGGCGACCGCTTCTTCAACACCGGTGATCTGTTGCGCAACATCGGTTTTGGTCATGCCCAGTTTGTTGATCGCCTCGGCGACACCTATCGCTGGAAAGGTGAAAACGTCTCCACCACCGAAGTTGAAAACCTGTTGCTGCAACATCCGCACATCTCCGAGGCCGTGGCCTACGGCGCGGAAATCCGCAACACCAACGGACGCGCCGGGATGGCGGCGATCACACCTGCCGAATCCCTCGCCACCCTGGACTTCGCCGAACTGCTGACGTTCGCCCGGCAACGCATGCCGGCCTACGCCGTCCCTCTGTTCCTGCGGGTGAAAGTGAAAATGGAAACCACCGGCACCTTCAAATACCAGAAAACGCGGTTGAAAAACGAAGGCTTCGACCCGGGCCTGACGGGAGATGACCCGATCTTCGCCTGGCTGCCTGGCACGCAGACGTATGTGCAGGTGACCGATCAAGTGCTGGCCGACATTCACCAGGGCAAATACCGCTATTGATTCTGGCTATAGCCTTTCTTGAGAAAAAGGGGGTGACAGCTATCGCCGCGCTCGGGAAACTGTCGGCTTTGCGATTAACCGAAAGTGGAGTTGCCCCATGTCCGACCAAAGCCGCCAGATGACCCCTGAAGAGGCTGCCGAATTCACCGAGCAGGTTTTCAACAAGGCGCGCGACGGTGATGCAGTGATGCTGGATCGACTGATCAGCGCCGGCCTGCCGGTGAACCTGAAAAACGCCAAAGGCGACACGTTGCTGATGTTGGCCAGTTACTACGGCCATGTGGAGGCGGTGCAGGTGCTGCTTAAACACAAGGCTGACCCGGAGATGCGCAATGGCAACGGCCAGAGCCCGATTGCCGGCGCAGCGTTCAAAGGTGATCTGGCCGTGGTCAAGACACTGGTGGAAGCGGGCGCCGAGATCGAAGGTTCGTCGTTCGACGGTCGTACCGCGTTGATGATGGCGGCAATGTTCAACCGCGTTGAAATCGTCGATTACCTGATCAGCAAAGGTGCCGATCCGCAAGCCAAGGACGCCAACGGCGTGACAGCACTGGACGCGGCTCGCACCATGGGTGCGGTCGACACCACCGCGCAGCTGGAAAAACTGTTGAGCTGAAATCAGCTCTGTTGAACTGTGGTGAGGGAGAGAATGCGCTATCCTTCGCGCCCTCGAAATTCACCTTCGCCACAGGATCTGCCCTCATGAAAGCCGCACTCGTCGAACTCATCAGCAAAATCAGCTCCGGCTGCATGGGCGAGGACGAGATCCTGAAAGTTGCCGACGAAGCCGCACAGGCCTACGCCGATGCCGGCGCTTTTCTGACGGCCAACCCGGACATCAACTACGACGACACTTTTCCGATCACGTTGGGCGAGTGGGTGGTGGTCGGCAGCCTGCCGGAAACCGTACTGTTTCAGGCCGACACCTACGTCGATCTGTTCGCGCAGATCGTTGCCTCGTTCGGTCCAGGGGTCGATTTCAACCTCAAGCCCAAGCAACTGGCCAAAACCGAAGCACTGACTGCGCTCAATCGCATTCAGGTGCAGATGAGCAGCCTGAACAAGGAAAACGGCGGTTACACGCTGATGAACTTCAGTCAGCTGCTCGACGACGAGCTGCAAGTCGTACTGGTTTACGGCAACGACGTGCCACGGGTGCTGGCGTTGTGCGCCGAAGTTGGCATCGCCGCTGCGCCATCGCTGGAGGCCTTGAAGGTCGCTGTCCACGTCTGAGGGCAATAAAAGGGAACCCTTCGCGCGACCGTCTATCCTAAAAGTGCATGCCACTATTCTGGAGCGACACCATGGGTTCGACGTTTAACGGTCTGATCGGTCTGATCATTCTTGCCCTCGATATCTGGGCCATCATCAACGTACTTAAAAGCGGCGCCGAGACCGGGATGAAAGTCCTCTGGGTGCTGCTGATCGTCCTTCTGCCGGTGCTGGGCCTGATCATCTGGGCGATTGCCGGGCCACGGGGGAATGTGCGGATCTGAGCCATTCTCGCGAACAACGCAAAACCTGTGAGGTTGTGTTAAGCCGATGGGGGCGCGAAGCGTCCCTTGAACCGGTGGGTGCGGTCTGACAGAAAACCCGTGATCTACGACTGCTTCTAAGTCGATCGGGAATAAATCCCCTTGCCACAAAAGCCTGCTTGCGCATTGGGTGTATTTTTTTTCATGTTCGCCCGATGCAATCCTTTTGAACGATCAATCCGGCCAAAAGTCGAGATAGAGGTAAGCCCATTTGCGGGTTTGATCGAGGAGGCACCGATGCAAAAGTGGAAAATCACTTTCGTGGACGATCATGGTGAAACTGTTGTTGAGGTCTTCGAGCGCGCCGAATGTCCCAGCGACGATGAGGCCGCTCGACTGATCAAGCAACGGCTCCTGCCTGTTGCCGCCGCACTGGATTTGAACGATCTGGAAGGCCGCACCGCCGATGCGGGTGTCAAAAGTCTGAAAACCCAGAACAGCATCGAAATCCGCAGCATCACCCCCATCTGAAATTCTTCCATCATTATCACGCCAGGCCTTGGCAGCAGCTCTATCTTGGGGCTACTCTGCAAGCGAGATCAGCGAACGGATCGCTAAGGTCTGGTCTTGTCAGCTACATGCTTGTTTCCCGCGTGCAACCAGTTTGCCGAAGTACTTAGGCCCAAGGCCCGGGGCGGGAATACGGAAAGTCTATCCATCATCCGAGGGGGACGATTCATGAGCACAGCCTATCAAGAAGACATCAGCAGCAACGTGCTGCGCCGCATGAAAGAAGGCGGTTTCGATTTTTCCCGATTCCATCCCATCGAGTTCTACGCCATTTTCCCGGACGAGGAGCGGGCGCGCAGGGCGGCAGGCAAGTTTCGCGGTGAATCCATCAATGCCCAGGTCAGTGCGCGCGACGACGGCGCCTGGTCTCTGGAATTAAGCAAAGTGATGTACGCGACTTATGACGATATTGGCGATTTCGAGCAGGGCTTCTCCGCCGTGGTCGAACCGTTGGGTGGCATCATCGAGGGCTGGGGCGTCAAGCAGGAGGTACGCAACCGCTACCGTTTGAACTGATCTCTGGTGTTTTTTGTTGAGCAACGGCTGACCTTCGGGTTGGCCGTTTTCATTTATGGATCTCTTTTGCTTTCAAAACGTTTCACGCACGCAAAAAAAAGCCACCGGAGAGGGTGGCGAAAAGGGAAGACCGATAAATCGATGAAACCGTTCAGGGCCAAGGCTTTAAGGGCTGCACTGACAGGCCGGATCAATTGAGCTGAAGACCTGCGCGTGGCAGCTCTTTCAGCGGATGCGCGGATTATTCGCCGCTCATGCCGAGCAGTGAAATCAACTCTGACTATGCTGGTGATAGACGACAACACTGCGTCGCAATGAGGCGGGGGCAATCAGGTTGGGGCATTTGTTGCACAGGAATGGTGCGGCACCTGCGGCGTGAATATCCAACTGATTGAAATCAAAGCGTTTATGCCGATGGCACGGGCCTTGCGAAGGCCTGTATGTCCGGGTGACAAGGAGTACGGCATGATCCGCACTTATTTTGATGAAATGTACGATGCCGGCGGCCAGATTCGCCCGCATTACCGGGAGTTTGCCCGGTGGTTGGCCGACACGCCTGACGAGCTGCTGGCCCAACGGCGACGCGAGGCCGATCTGCTGTTCCATCGTGCCGGGATTACCTTCACGCTCTACGGGGACGAGCAAGGCACAGAGCGCCTGATTCCTTTCGATACCATTCCGCGCAGCATCCCCGCCAGCGAATGGCGGATCGTCGAGCGCGGCTGCATCCAGCGGGTCAAGGCGTTGAACATGTTCCTCGCCGACCTTTACCACGAGCAGCGCATCATCAAGGCCGGGATCATTCCCGCCGAGCAGGTGCTGGCCAACGAGCAATATCAGTTGGCGATGCAAGGGCTGGATCTGCACCGCGATATTTATTCGCACATCTCTGGTGTCGATCTGGTGCGCGACGGCGACGGCACCTATTACGTGCTCGAAGACAACCTGCGCACACCGAGCGGCGTGAGCTACATGCTCGAAGACCGCAAGATGATGATGCGATTGTTCCCGGAGCTGTTCGCCGCGCAGCGCATCGCGCCGATCGACCACTACCCGAACCTGTTGCTCGACACCCTGAAAAGCTCAAGCCCGATTGATGACCCGAGTGTGGTGGTGTTGACGCCGGGGCGCTTCAACAGTGCATTCTTCGAGCATGCTTTTCTGGCCCGGGAAATGGGCGTGGAGCTGGTGGAGGGCGCCGATCTGTTCGTGCGCGACGACAAAGTCTTCATGCGCACCACCGATGGGCCAAAAGCGGTCGACGTGATCTACCGCCGTCTCGACGACGCGTTCCTTGATCCGCTGGCGTTCAATCCGGATTCGATGCTGGGTGTGCCGGGGCTGCTGTCGTCCTATCGTTCCGGCAACGTAGTGCTGGCCAACGCCATTGGCACCGGTGTGGCCGACGACAAGTCGGTGTATCCGTTCGTGACCGACATGATCCGTTTCTACCTCGATGAAGAACCGATCCTGAAGAACGTGCCGACCTGGCAATGCCGCAATCCGTCTGAACTTTCCCATGTGCTGGCCAATCTTGCGGATCTGGTGGTCAAGGAAACCCAAGGTTCGGGCGGTTACGGGATGCTGGTGGGGCCGGCAGCGACGACGGCGGAAATCGATGCATTCCGCGAGCGGATCAAAGCCAAGCCCCACGCGTACATCGCGCAACCGACATTGTCGCTGTCGACCTGTCCGACCTTTGTCGAAAACGGTATTGCGCCACGCCACATCGACCTGCGCCCGTTTGTCCTGTCCGGTCGCGAAACGCGGGTTGTGCCAGGCGGTTTGACCCGTGTCGCCCTGCGCGAAGGCTCTCTGGTGGTGAATTCCTCCCAGGGCGGCGGAACCAAGGACACCTGGGTGGTCGAGGATTGAAGGAAGTTTGCCATGTTAAGTAGAACTGCCTCGGATCTGTATTGGATGTCGCGTTACCTGGAGCGAGCGGAAAACCTCGCACGGATGCTCGATATCAGTTATTCGCTGTCGCTGATGCCGCAAGACGGCCGCGGCGATGGTCTGCACGAACTGGCCATGCCGCTGTTGATCACCGGCACACTCGACGATTATCTGGAGCGTCACGGCGCGCTGCATGCCGAACGATTGCTGCACTTTTTCGCCCTCGATGCCGCCAATCCGGCGAGCATCTACAGCTGTCTGGGCGCGGCGCGGGCCAGCGCTCACGCGGTACGTGGACGAATAACGGCTGACATGTGGGAAAACATCAACGCCACTTGGCTGGAGATTCGCGGGATCGCCGAACAGGGGCTGAGCCGCTATGGCATGAGCCGTTTCTGTGAATGGATCAAGGAGCGTTCACACCTGTTCCGTGGGGCGTCCTACGGCACGATCATGCGCAACGATGCGTTTCGCTTCATTCGCTTGGGGACCTTTATCGAGCGCGCGGACAACACCTTGCGCCTGCTCGATGCCCGCTACGAAATGGCGGGTGATCAGGCCGAAGCGGTCAGTGACGGCACTGCTCACGCCTACTATCAGTGGAGTGCTTTGCTCAGGGCTTTGTCGTCGTTTGAGGCCTACACCGAAATCTATCGCGATGCGCCGGGGGCGCGACATGTTGCCGAGTTGCTGCTGTTGCGCGCAGATGTGCCGCGTTCACTGCGTGCCTGCACCGAAGAGATCGATCAGATTCTCGCGCAGTTGCCCGGGGCCAACGGTCGGCCGGCACAACGCCTGGCCGCAGAAATGGACGCACGCCTGCGTTACACCGGCATCAACGAAATCCTCGAGGAAGGCCTGCACGCCTGGCTGACCGAATTCATCCCGCTGGTGCGCCAGTTGGGTAACGCCATTCACAGTTCCTACCTGGAGGCTGCATGAGACTTTCCATTAGCCACGAGACCACCTATCACTACGAAGATCAGGTGCGGGCGAGCATCCAGTACCTGCGGCTGACACCCCACGACAGCGAGCGTCAGCACGTATTGAGCTGGCAACTCGACCTGCCGCGCCCGGTGCGTGCGCAACTCGATCCGTTCGGCAACATCCTGCATGTACTGACCATGGACGAGCCGCACGAAGCGATCATCATCGGCGCCCGTGGTCAGGTGGATATCGATGAGTTGCGCGAGGCAGAGCACGAGAGCCAGTCCGCGTTACCGTTTCTGCGTTTTACTCGACTGACCGAGGCCGACGAGGCGCTGCGTGCGTTCGCCGAAAAAAACTGCAAGCAACGTCGCGACCGCACGGCGTTGATCGATTTGATGCATGGCTTGAACCAGCACATGACGTACACGCCGGGTTCCACTGAAGTGGATACCAGCGCCGCCGAGGCGTTCGCTGGCCGCTCAGGCGTTTGTCAGGATCACGCCCACGCGTTCCTGGCCTGCGCGCGTAGCCTGGGAATCCCGTCGCGGTATGTGTCGGGTTATTTGTACAGCGAGGATTGTGAACATCTGGCCAGCCATGCCTGGGCTGAGGCGTGGCTGGATGACGCCTGGTACAGCTTTGACGTGACCAATCAACTGGCGCGCCCTGAGCGACATCTTAAGCTGGCGGTGGGGCTGGATTATCTGGACGCCTGCCCGGTGCGCGGGATGCGCCGTGGTGGCGGGTGTGAGCAGATGCATGCGAAGGTGTTCGTGTCGCCGACGCCGGCGCCGGTTGTCTCCGTGCAACAGCAATAGGATTCGGGATGCCGCAAACGCTGGCAACCCAGCTGCGCTGATTTTGAATCAGCATTGATCCTGCGGGAGCAGGCTTGCTCGCGAAGAGATCAGTACCGACAACACAAGGCTCAGGGCTTAACCTTGCGCCCAGCCATGTGCTGCAGATACCCGATCAGCATTTGCAAATGCTGGTCGGGCAACACCTCAACTGAAAACCCCGGCATCTTCGCCTGCGGCCACTGACGCAAACTTTGCGGGTCACGAATGTAGCGTTTGAGGAAGTCCGCGCCGAAATACTCGGTCGGGTTAAACGGAATATTCAGATCCGGCCCGAACTGCGCATCTCCCGCACCATTCAATCGGTGGCACGCCAGACAATTTTTCTGAAACAGCGCAAAACCCTGATTCACCGGATCATCGGCTTTCAGCGCAGGGTCAGGCAGCAGGGCAGGGAAGCGTTCGGCCACCGGCGCCATGCGCTTGATGCTTGCCACTTCGAACGGCCATTGCTCCGGGCTGATATTTCCCGCTTGTGGATCGGTCCACACCAGATAGAACGGCCCGGCGCTGTGCTTGCCCTCGGACAGAGGTGGCCATTGTTGGGCCGGATCTTCGATCGCCAGCCATGCGCGCGCGCCTTTGGTGCCGAGCAAGGGCGCAGCAGCCAGTTCGGCGGCAAACCCATCGAGTGCCACTGCTTGCAAGTGATCGTCGGGTTTGATCCCCGTGAGCAAACTAGCCATGGGCACGGCGCGATAGGTCATGTCCTTCTTGTAGGACACATCATTTTTGATCGTGAGGGTTTGTACTTGAGGATGTTTGAGCAACTCCTCGGTCTGCCAGGTGCGGCTGATTTGGCCAAGCCGCAGATCCAGTTGTGCCGCAGCCAAAGGCATGCTCAACAGCAATGCCAAGAACACAATAAGCGCTTTCAAATGATCGTCATCATTGTTGTGGGAGTGCGCAAAGGTTGGCACAAACACGCCGGCCCGGGTAGCGGGCCAGTCACATGTTTAGTGGCGACAAGCCGCGCCTGACGCTTGAGTTCAACCGATGACCCTGGTCAGGTTCGGCAAAATCAACAACAGCGTCGTGGCGAAAAGAATGAGTCCTGCTTGACGAACTTTCGGTTGTTTGAACATGGCTTGACCGCCTTTATTGTTATTTCCTGATGCTTGCCTGCATATCCATGACGGCAAGCGCTGCACATCCTGTTGAAGCACGCCTGCCCCGGCAAAACCCGACGACCATGACGTACTTGTCTTACATTAGGGCCCGCGTCACGCTTGGCTTAGACCCATTTCATATGTAGTTCATGTCGGTAGCGATTAAAAAGGCATGAGGCTTATTGCCAGCTTCTTTGCCGCCCGCTTGCTAGACAACTCGCCGACCTGAACCGGTTCACCCGGCGGCTGATGACCGTCCGTCTGAGCGTGTGCGTCAAGCGTATTGAGCGCTGGGGTCATTGAATCCGTAGGCGCTCGGGTCAAGAGTGAAGGCACAAGAAATCACTCACCGCACAGGTTCGAGGACGTCATGACCCAAGCTTTGATTTTCGATGCGTTACGCACGCCCCGCGGCAAAGGCAAGGCCGATGGCGCACTGCACAGCGTCAAACCGGTGAATCTGGTGGCCGGCCTGCTGAGTGCTTTGCAAGAGCGAACCTTGCTGGACACCCGCCAGGTCGATGATGTCGTACTCGGCTGCGTCACGCCGATGGGTGATCAAGGCGCTGACATTGCTAAAACGGCCGTGCAGGTGGCCGATTGGGACGTGAGCGTGGCGGGCGTGCAGATCAACCGCTTCTGCGCTTCGGGGCTGGAAGCGGTGAACCTCGGCGCCATGAAAGTGCGCTCGGGTTTTGAAGACCTGGTGGTGGTCGGGGGCGTTGAATCGATGTCGCGTGTGCCGATGGGCAGCGATGGCGGTGCCTGGGCGCTGGATCCGCAGACCAACCTGCACAGCCACTTCACGCCGCAGGGCGTTGGTGCCGATCTGATCGCCACCCTCGAAGGCTTCAGTCGCCAGGACGTCGATGCCTACGCGTTGCACTCGCAACAGAAAGCGGCGCGGGCCAGAGCTGATGGTTCGTTCAATAAGTCGCTGGTGCCCGTTCAGGATCAGAACGGCATCATCCTGCTTGATCACGATGAGTTCATTCGTGCCGAATCGACTCTCGAAGGGCTGGGCAAACTCAAGCCGAGTTTCGAAATGATGGGGCTGATGGGCTTCGACGCCACGGCGTTGCGGGTCTACAGCCATGTCGAGCGGATCAACCATGTACACACACCCGGCAACAGTTCCGGCATTGTCGACGGCGCGGCGCTGATGCTGATCGGCTCCGAAGCCAAGGGCCGGGCGCTGGGCCTGCAGCCTCGGGCGCGAATTGTCGCCACGGCGGTTACCAGCACTGATCCGACCATCATGCTCACCGGCCCCGCGCCGGCCACCCGCAAGGCGTTGGCCAAAGCGCGATTGCGCGTAGAGGAAATCGATCTGTTCGAGGTCAACGAAGCGTTTGCGTCGGTGGTCCTGAAATTCATCAAGGACATGGCCGTCGATCCGGACAAGGTCAACGTCAACGGCGGCTCCATCGCCATGGGCCACCCACTGGGCGCCACCGGTTGCGCGATCCTCGGCACCTTGCTCGATGAACTGGAAGCCCGACGCCTGCGCTATGGCCTGGCGACGCTGTGCGTCGGCGGCGGCATGGGCATTGCCACCATCATCGAACGACTCTGAGCCCCGAATTCAAGGAACCTTGTTATGAGCGAAGCCATTCGTTACGAAAAAGGCCAGGACGGGATCGTCGTGCTGACCATCGACATGCCGGGCCAGAGCGCCAACACCATGAACGCCCTCTATCGCGAGGCTATGGCCGCTTGCGTCGCCCGGCTTGTCACTGAAAAAGACCGCATTGCTGGCGTCATCATCACCTCGGCGAAGAAAACCTTCTTTGCAGGTGGCGACCTCAATGAGCTGATCAAGGTTGGTAAGCCAGAAGCCAAAGCGTTCTACGACATGGTGCTGTCCCTCAAGGGGCAATTGCGCATTCTGGAAACCTTGGGCAAACCGGTGGTTGCGGCGATCAACGGTGCGGCGCTCGGTGGCGGCTGGGAAATCTGCCTGGCTTGTCATCATCGCGTCGCTTTGGATGACGCGTCGGTGCAACTCGGTTTGCCGGAAGTCACCCTCGGCCTGCTGCCGGGTGGCGGCGGGGTCGTGCGCATGGTGCGAATGCTTGGTATCGAGAAGGCGCTGCCTTATCTGCTGGAGGGTAAAAAAGTGCGTCCGCAGCAAGCGTTGCAAGCCGGTTTGATTGATGAGCTGGCGGCGAATCGCGATGAACTGCTGGCCAAGGCACGCGCCTGGATTGTCGCCAATCCGGAGGCGGTACAGCGCTGGGACGTCAAGGGGTACCAGATTCCCGGCGGTACGCCGTCGAACCCGAAAGTGGCGCAGATGCTGGCAATTGCGCCGTCATTACTGCGGACGAAAACCCAAGGCACGCTGCCAGCGCCGGAAAAGATTCTGTGTGCGGCGGTTGAAGGCGCTCAGGTGGATTTCGATACCGCGCATCTGATCGAAACCCGCTATTTCACCGAGCTGACCACGGGGCAGATTTCGAAAAACCTGATCGGCACGTTCTGGTTTCAGCTCAATGAGATCAATGCCGGTGGGTCGCGGCCGCAGGGGCTTGCGCCATATAAAACGCAGAAAGTCGGCGTACTCGGTGCGGGGATGATGGGCGCCGGGATCGCTTTTGTCAGCGCCTCGGCGGGCATTGACGTGGTGCTCAAGGACATCAACCTGACCGCGGCCGAGAAGGGCAAAGCGCATTCGGCGGCGCTGCTGGACAAAAAAGTCGCCCGCGGGCAAATGAGTGCTGAACAGCGCGAAGCGGTGCTGACGCGGATTCATGCCACTGAAACCGATGTCGACCTGGCGGGTTGTGATCTGATCATCGAAGCGGTATTCGAGGATCGCGAACTCAAAGCGCAGGTGTCTTCGGCAGCTCAGAAGGTTGTTGGCGCTGATGCCGTGATCGCTTCCAATACTTCAACCTTGCCGATCACCGGTCTGGCGAGTGCCGTCCCCGATCAGAGCAAATTCATCGGCCTGCACTTCTTCAGCCCTGTGGAGAAAATGCCGCTGGTGGAAATCATCAGAGGCGCGCAGACCAGCGACGAAACCCTCGCCCGTGGTTTTGATTTCGTACTGCAAATCAAGAAAACGCCGATTGTGGTCAACGACAGTCGCGGCTTCTTCACGTCGCGCGTGTTCGGCACCTTCACCAATGAAGGCATCGCCATGCTCGGTGAAGGCGTAAGCGCAGCGATGATCGAGACTGAAGCGCGCAAGGCCGGTATGCCGGTCGGGCCTCTGGCGATATCTGACGAAGTTTCCCTCAGCCTGATGAGCCATATCCGCCAACAAACGGCCAAAGACCTGCAAGCTGAAGGGAAACCGCTGATTGAGCACCCGGCCTTCGCCGTGATTGATTTGCTGCTCAACGAATACAAGCGCCCCGGCAAAGCGGCTGGCGGCGGTTTTTATGATTATCCGGCCGGTGGACAGAAGCATTTGTGGCCGCAACTCAAGACCCGTTTCGAGAAGGCTGATGGGCAGATCTCGCCGAAGGATGTACGTGACCGTCTGTTGTTCGTGCAGGCCATCGAAACCGTGCGCTGTGTGGAGGAGGGTGTGCTGACCTCAACGGCGGACGCCAATATTGGTTCGATCTTTGGCATTGGTTTTGCGGCGTGGACCGGTGGTGCGTTGCAATTCATCAATCAATACGGGGTGAAAGACTTCGTTGCCCGTGCGCAGTATCTGGCGGAGCAATATGGCGAGCGTTTTGCACCACCGGCGTTGTTGTTGGAGAAGGCTGCGAAAGGCGAGCTGTTTTAAGTGATGGGGAGAAGGCTGCGGGGCTTGCCTTGTCTGGGTGTTTCAGGGCAGGCTCTGGGTGTTCATTATTCCCATCATGTGTCAGGTATTTTTTATGTCGCTACGCATCTGCATTCTGGAAACCGACATCCTGCGTCCGGAACTGGTCGATCAATATCAGGGTTACGGGCAGATGTTTCAGCGCCTGTTCTCGCAGCAACCGATCGCCGCCGAGTTCGCCGTCTACAACGTGATGCAGGGCGAATACCCGAGCGACGACCTGACGTTCGATGCGTACCTGGTCACCGGCAGCAAGGCTGATTCCTTCGGTACCGACCCGTGGATTCAAACCCTCAAGCAATACCTGCTGAGCCGCTACGAACGTGGCGACAAACTGCTCGGTGTGTGCTTTGGCCACCAACTGCTGGCACTGCTGCTGGGTGGCAAGAGCGAACGCGCGGCTCAGGGTTGGGGCGTTGGTACCCACAACTACAAACTCGCGGCCAGGGCGCCGTGGATGAACCCGGTGCGTGAGGAACTCACACTGCTGATCAGCCACCAGGATCAGGTGACGGCGCTACCGGAAAACGCCACGGTCATCGCTTCCAGCGACTTCTGCCCGTTTGCGGCGTACCACATCAATGATCAGGTGCTGTGCTTCCAGGGCCATCCGGAATTCATTCACGATTATTCGCGTGCGCTGCTCGAACTGCGTCAGGACGCGTTGGGTACGCAGATTTACAGCAAAGGCGTGGCCAGCCTTGAGCAGGAGCATCATGGCGCTACGGTCGCGGAGTGGATGATGCGCTTTGTGGCGCACAAGCCAGAAGCTAAAGCTGTTTAAAATCTGACGCGGCATCTGTGGTAAGGGAGCATTCCCTTACCACAGCACTACAACCAGCCTGATTTCTTGAAACTTGCCCACAAACTCACACATCCCACCGTAATAAACCCCAGAACACCGAAGTAACCGTAGTGCCAGCTCAACTCGGGCATGTTCTGAAAATTCATCCCGTAGATCCCCGCCACTGCCGTCGGGAACGCCAGAATCGCGGCCCACGCCGCAAATTTACGCTGCACCACGCTTTGTCTTGACGCTTCAAGCAATACACCGACTTCGATGGTCTGGCTGGCGATTTCCGCCAGTGTAGTCAGGTCTTCCATCTGTCTTGTGACGTGGATTTGCACATCGCGGAAGTACGGGCGCATGTTCTTGTCGATAAACGGAAAGCTCAGTCGTTGCAGTTCTTCGCCGATTTCCACCATCGGCGCCGCGTACCGGCGCAGGCGCACTACGTCGCGGCGCAATCCATGAAGCCTTTGAATGTCGTGTTCGTTCAGCGCACTGCACAGCACATTGCGCTCAAGTTCATCAATTTCGGCATGGATCGCCTCGCCTACGGGCTGGTAGTTCTCGATCACAAAGTCGAGTAGCGCATAGAGGACGAAGTCTTCTCCATGCTCCAGCAACAGTGGGCGTGCTTCACACCTTTGACGCACATGGGCGTACGACGCCGAGTGGCCGTTGCGCGCGGTAATGATGTAGCCCTTGCCGGCGAAGATGTGGGTTTCGATGAATTGCAAAATCCCGTGTTCGCGGATTGGCGAGTACGTAACGATAAACAATGCGTCGCCAAAGGTTTCCAGTTTTGGCCGGCTGTGTTTTTCCAGGGCATCTTCGATGGCCAGTTCGTGCAGGTTGAACTGGCGTTGCAGGTTGGACAATTCCTGTGCGTTCGGCTCTTCGAGGCCGATCCAGACAAAGTGGCCGGTTTTGGCGGCCCAGGCGGCGCCTTCATCAAGGGAAATATTGGTGACTTTCTTACCCGCGCTGTACACCGCAGCAGCAACAACTCGACCCATGGTGGTGGTTCACTTCTTCTTGGCAGATGACAGGGATTGCACGGCTTCAGCTTAGCCGTGTCGCTGCTTGAGAGTCAGTGAAATCAGCACAGTTCACCGCATAAAAGAAAACCCGCACGGGGCGGGTTTATTTGGTCAGGCGGCTTGCAGTTGCCGATCCATCGATTCGATGCATTCGCGCATTTGCTCGCGGCACTGGCTGATGAGCATGGGCATGTCGTCCATGGTCAGTCCAGCGGTAGGAATTGCCGGCAACGAGCGTATGAGAACTTTCCCGCTGCGCCAGCGATTCAAACGCATGTGCCTGATGTAGCTGCTGACACACACTGGAACGATCGGTACGCCCGCGGCAATCGCCATCTGGAACGCGCCTTTCTTGAACGGCAACAGTTCTTCACCGAGGTTACGCGTGCCCTCCGGGAACACCCAGATCGACGTGTCTTCGTTCTGCAAGGTATGCGTGGTGGTGAGCATTGACTGGCGCGCTTTGTGCGCATTGCCACGGTCAATCAAAACGTTGCCGGCCAGCCAGAACAATTGCCCGAACAGCGGCACCCACTTCAGGCTCTTCTTGCCGATGCAGACGGTGCGGCGCGGCACGACATTGCCGAACACGAACAAATCATAGTTGGATTGATGATTGGCGATGATCACGCAACTGTCAGGCTTGCTCATCAAGCCGCTGACGTCGGACTTCACTCGCAGACGCAAAATGCACATCGCCGGCAAGGCGTAGAGGCGGGCGCATATACGGCTGTTGTCCGGATTGAATGGGCGGCACAACCCGAGGATCACCCCCAGCACGCCGGCTAAAATAAAGTGCAGGCTCATCAATAACATACGAAACACGAACAGCATTTTAAGGCCCCACCGGCACAAAAGGTGGCGCAGTGTACGGGTGTGCACTGTTTTCGGCAATTGCCGCTATAGAGGCAGGAGATAGGCGATGTTTAAGCGCATGTTTCGGATTTGTTTGTCAGACGCGTCCTAGAGCAGCCGTGGCGCTTTCAACGGAGCTTGCAGGAAAAAGCCCGACACGACGGCCGGGCTTTTCTTCAATGCTGGAACCGGGTGATTAACCCAGATGCTCCTGATCCTGGATGATGGCGTTATCCAGGGTTTCCAGCAGAGCCTTACGCACCTTCAGCTTGGTGTTTTTGTGCGCAGTCATGTTGATCTTCTTCAACTGACGCGCGGCAGCGAGTGCGGCACCTTGCAACTCCTCGGCGCAAACCACCTTGTCGAGGAAACCGGCATCCACAGCGCTTTTCGGATCAAACATCTCACCGTTGATCACCGAACGGTGGAATGCCGAACGACGCAGTCGATCACGCGCCAGTTCGATACCGGCGTGGTGCATGGTCATGCCGATCTGCACTTCGTTCAGACCAATGCTGAATGGGCCATCGACGCCGATGCGGTAGTCGGCGGACAACAGAATGAAGGCACCCTTGGCCACGGCATGACCCGGGCAAGCGACGATCACCGGGAACGGGTGAGAGAGCAGACGGCGAGCCAACGTCGAACCTGCGGTCACCAGCGACACGGCTTCTTTAGGGCCAGCGGTCATCACCTTCAGGTCATAACCACCCGACAGAATGCCCGGCTGACCGGTAATGATCACGATGGCACGATCAGTCACAGCCTGATCCAGCGCCGCATTGAACGCCGCAATCACGTCCGGGGAAATGGCATTGACCTTGCCGTTGCTCAAGGTCAGGGTCGCGATACCGTCTTCGAGGTGGTAGGAAATCAACTCACTCATGACGCTATTCCTTGTAAGAAAGATGGGCAGACGTTACTCACCGACGCAAGCCAGGTAAAGCGCCGTGACTGACCCGCCAGTCACCGTTTCCCGGCTTGCCCAGCGTAGCGCGCCACATGGCTGACGCTTCGCCTTCTATATAGAAAGGCCGCGCCCACCGAAGATTGGCCGGTTTGCCATGGCCTGTCGGAGCGTGGAAACGACTTCTTCTCTTAACCGCATGAAAATTCTGAAAAAAAGTTTGCCATCGGAAAAGCTTTCGACTACATTAGCGCGCCTCGACAGACAGAACATGTTTGAAGAGATACGGTGAAGTGTCCGAGTGGCTTAAGGAGCACGCCTGGAAAGTGTGTATACAGGAAACTGTATCGAGAGTTCGAATCTCTCCTTCACCGCCACATTCAGTAAACACAAACCCCTGATTTTCCTAGAGAAAGTCGGGGGTTTGTGGTTTTTGGCGTCTGGAAAATGGCGATATGGGACTGATATGGGACTGAGCGGGTAAAGCCGGACTACCAAGCTATATTGAGGAGCTTGGTCGTGATCAATGTTCACCGGACATATAAAAGTGGCGTCACGTTACTCATAAATCCGTCCTGTGTTTAATCGGCCCCCACACCAGGCCCCGGTCTGGGGGGCTTTTTGTGACCTGCCGCGTGCCGGAATCCCGTGGACATGTGTGGGGAGTGTCAGTCTGCCGGTTTGTAGAGCCAACCGTTACACAATGCAAGTAACACGCACCGATGCGTCCTCGGCCGCGACGTCAGCGTGCGTGCAAATATTCAGGCGCCGTTGGGCTAAAGTGATGCTTGGGTTGGCAGATAACCCGGCTCAAGCGCTGTTTCTTTATTTATCACCACGGACGGTTGCAACCCATTATCAGGGGGCGTCATGACCGACTTTCCAAAAACATCCGCCTCACCCGGAGGCTGCCAGGGCTGCAAAAACCAAGACGCGCCGGATCTGGATTTCGCCTTTGCGTTTCAGCCCATTGTGGATCTGCGCGATCAAACAACCTTTGCCCATGAAGCCTTGGTTCGCGGCGTGAATGGTGAGGGGGCGTTGTCAGTTCTGGAGCAGGTAGACGATCAAAATCGTTATCGATTCGATCAACTGTGTCGTGTTCGGGCTATTTCCACGGCGGCTCAGTTAGGTATGACCGAGTACCTGTCGATCAACTTTTTGCCGAATGCCGTTTACCGTCCGGAATTGTGCATTCGCAGCACGCTTGAAGCGGCGCGCGCTCACGGGTTCCCGCTGGATCGCTTGATCTTCGAGGCGGTTGAGGGCGAGCACGTTGAAAAGAACAGCCATCTGACGAACATCTTGCGTGAGTACCGTGAGTTTGGTTTCAAGACGGCGATCGACGACTTTGGCGCAGGCTATTCCGGTCTTAACTTATTGGCGGACTTTCAGCCGGACTTGATCAAGCTGGATATGGCGTTGATCCGGGATATCCACCTTGACCGAGTTCGCCAGACCATCGTGCGTAACGTTGTGAACATGTGTAGAGAGTTGGGCGTCGAGGTGATCGCCGAGGGCATAGAAGAGGCGCAGGAAAGAGACTTTCTCGCTGATTGCGGCATTTATCTGATGCAGGGTTTCTGGTTCGCCAAACCTGCTTTCAAGTCACTGGCGCAGATTCCAAAGGGGGCGTGGCTCAAGCGCTGAGCGTCTTCAGCTCGCACTGATCCGCTCGATAACGGGGGCCAGCGCCGAGCGTTTGTGTAGCCACTCAGCCTTGGTAATCCCCAATAGCACGACGTCAACCCGCACTCCATCTTTCACCACGTTCTGTCGCCGCACGCCTTCCACTTCGAACCCGAACTTCTGGTGCATTTTGACCACCGCCGAATTCATCGCCAGCACTTCGCAATTCAGCTTTTCCAGCCCCGCGACGTCAAAGGCGTAATCCAGCATCCAGAACTCAACAACACTGCCCAGTCCTTTACCCTGCAATCTGACATCCAGATAAAACGACCAATCGGCGGTTTTGTGCATTGCATTGATCGCATTCAACGAAACAACCCCGGCCGCTTGTTGATCCTTGATCACTACAAAAACCTGCTGCCGTGGGTTGGCCTGCAAGGAGGCCAGCCAGTTGGCATGTTCCTGTTCGGTGATTTCGTGGGAGGTGTACATGTACTTGCGCACGTCTTGCTGATTGCGCAGGTGGCGGACGTGGGCCTGGAGGTCGGGGCTGGCTTCGGTCAAGGGAAGAAATTGCATGCAGATGTCCTTGTCTGGCGCTGTGATTCTGAACTGGCGCTGTCGATCACGAAAGTTTCATGTTGCCGGGTACGGCGCGGGCCTAGGATGCTGACACAAGATCGTTGCTTTCCATCCCGAGGGGAATCGTGCCATGAGTCTGAACGTCGTCAAAGTGTTGTTGATTGCGGCTGTGTCGGTGTTGAGTGCGTGTTCGGGGGCGGGAGGGTTGACCACGACAAGTTGTTTCTCCAGCGACTGTCAGTCGCCGCAGGGGCGTAATGCCAACACCTTGAAGTTTGGCGGGAGCAATATGGCTAACAGCTTCAACCAATACAGCTCCGGCCTGTTGCATGACGACTGAGGATTACTGCTCAGGTGTTACGGCAATCCATTCACTCAGCACTTTCTGATATTGGCCAGTGACCTTGCTCAGATGCAGCCACTGATCGACGTACAGTTTCCAGCTGATGTCATCGCGCGGCAGCAGGTAGGCTTTTTCCCCGTACTGCATGAATTGGTGCGGGTTGACCGCACACAAGCCGGGTTTGAGCTTCTGCTGATAACGCGCTTCCGAGGCGTCGGTGATCATTACGTCGGCCTTGTTGTCGAGCAGTTGCTCAAAGATCGTCACGTTGTCGTGCAGGGCCAGTTGTGCCTTGGGCAGGAAGGCATGAACGAAGGCTTCGTTGGTGCCGCCGGCAGGCTCGACCAGTCTTACGTTGGGCTGGTTGATCTGTTCGAGGGTCTGGTACTTGGCTTGATCGGCGCAACGCACCAGCGGGATCTTGCCGTCGACGTCAAGGGTGTTGCTGAAATAGGCCTTTTTCTGCCGTTCCAGGGTCACCGAAATCCCGCCCATGCCGATGTCGCACTTACCGGCCTGCATGTCGGGCATCAGGGTTTTCCAAGTGGTCTGCACCCATTGGACTTTGACGCCGAGGCTTTCGGCCAGCGAGCGCGCCATGCTGATGTCGATGCCTTCGAATTCGCCGTCGTCGCGCTTGAAAGTGTAGGGCTTGTAGTCGCCGGTGGTGCAGACGCGCAGTTGGCCTTGTTGCTGGAGGGTGTCCAGATGTGACGATTGTTCTGAAGCCTGAGCGCTGAAGGTCAGGGGCAGGGCCAGCAGGGTACCGAGCAGGATTGTGGTTGTTCTCATGGCTGTCGAGCTTCCAAGGGATCGGAGCGAGAAGTTAACCACGTTCTTGGCGCTGATCCCTATCGGTACGATGCACTTACAAGCCTAATCCCTCCTGCACCACCTGCAACAGGTTGTTTTCCGTCAGTGCAATCGCATCCAGTTGCTGCCCGGTTTCCATCGACTGCAACCACCAATGGCTTTCGTGGTGCTCATCGACGGTGCGCAGCAGGGAAGTGTCTTTGCCTGGCAGGGTAATCTGCACACGACCGCAACCATCCTCGGTAAAGCGTGCGATGGGATCAAACGTGAGGCTGTGGTGGTTGGCCTCGATCATCAGTTGGTCGATGGCGTAATCATGGGTTTGACCGTCGGGCGAACTTTCGCAAACGTGGGTAGGGTTGCGTCGAATCTTCAGGCCGACTTCGGTCACTGGCTGCAACCACGCCTCGATGCGGTGGTACAGGTCATAGACCTGCGCCGGCCAGCAATCGATCTCCAGTTCCGCGCAGGTAATGTCGTCCGCGGGGGTGTGCCGGGTTTGCTTGAGCTTCGCGGCGAGTTCGTCTGCTTTACTCATTTCGGATCCCTGTGTTTGATGTCTGCTTATTAATCGTAGACCTTTCAACGGAGTACAGCGTTGCCTTGCGTCATGCGCTTGCAACACAAGCGTGTCGAAATCATGGCGGACCCAGTCGGGGCAGGATCGAAAACCACGGACGCAAGCGTCCCAAGGAGCGGGTGTATGAAAAAGCTGTTTACAATTTTGGCGGTGATTGCGCTGACGGCCGGTAGTATCGGCCTGAGTTCGGCGCGCCAATCCCAGGCCAGCAAGGTGCAGGCGGAATCAGTGGCGGGGGTGTTTGATTACTACCTGCTGTCGTTGTCCTGGTCGCCGACGTTTTGCCTTACACACAAGGACGACGTGCAGTGTTCCGGCAAAGGTTACGGTTTCGTGCTGCATGGTCTGTGGCCGCAATACGCCAAGGGCGGCTGGCCAGAATTCTGCCCGCCGATGGCTACGCTGTCGGCAGAGCAGAGCAGCAAGGGCATGACGCTGTTCCCGACCCGCAAATTGCTTGATCACGAATGGTCGAAACATGGCACGTGCAGTGGTCTCGGCGCGATGGGCTATCTGGATGCGGCGGATAAAGCGGTGGGCGCGGTGAAAATCCCGCAAGAGCTGCAACCGTTCAGTACGTCCTATTACTTTGAGGCGCAGGAGATTTCCGACTTGTTCCGCAAGGCTAACCCGGGGATTGCGGCGGATGGCATCGCGGTGATTTGCAGCGGCCCGGAATTGTCGGAGGTACGCGTGTGCATGGGTAAAGACCTGCAGCCTGGCGCCTGTGGCAAGGGTGTGAAAACTCAGTGCCGGGCAGGGGATATTCGGGTTCCGCCGTCGCGGTGATGTGATCGGCAATTGTTCAAGGAACGGCGCCTGAATGGGCGCCTTTTTTGCTTGAAGGTAATGGCTTCTTAGGGGGCAGCCCTTCGCTGCACCTGCTCTCGATGTGTTCGACTTCGTCGAACGGCCGCTGCGCTCCGACCCCCGGATCAATCCCGGAACGAAGCCTGCCGACGGGCCTTTGAGGTCAAGCGCTGTACGCGAGCTAACGCTCGTTGTGTGTACGCAAATTAAAACTGTAGGCGCCAGCCTGTTGGCGATGGTGGCCTGCCAGCCGACCAGTCTCTGGCGGGTGCCCCCATTCCCTGTAGAGGCTGCCGAAGGGTGCGATCTTTTGATCTGCGTTGGCCTTTGACTTGGAGCCCACCGTAGCGAGGGAACACTGAGTCTTGGCGAGATGAAGTACGTCCGGAAAAAGTGACCCGCTGTAAGAGCGGAACCGCCAGCCGCAACACCCAAAAAACGGATATTCACAAAGGCTACAAGAGCATGGTCGGCCCAACGGCCGCCTCGCTCAATCAAGCAAGAAAAACGCCGACAGATGTCGGCGCTTTAGTGAGTGCTGAACGTATTACCAGTTGTAGGTCACGTCGGCGGTCATGGTACGGCCTTCGCCGTAGTAGCAGTCGAGGGTGCTGTTGCACGCGGCAACGTACTTCTCGTCGGTGAGGTTCTGCAGGTTGGCTTGCAGCTTCACGCCTTTGATGTGCAGCGGCGATTTTTCCAGGTCATAGGAGACCATGGCGTCATACACGGTGTAGGACGGGATCTGGAACGAGTTCGACTCGTAGTCCGAACCGTAGCTGCTGCGCACGTAGCGTGCACCCAGACCCATACCGAAACCGGCCAGGGCAGTGGAGTTGTCGAAGTCGTAGTTGACCCAAGCGGACGCGGTCAGTGGTGGACGCATCGCCAGGGTGCGACCTTCACGACCGTCGTTGTCTTTCTCCCACTTGGTCTGGTTACGTGACACCGCAGCCATTACGCGCAGGTTGCGGGTGACATTGACCTTGCCTTCCAACTCGACACCACGCGAGCGCACGGTCCCGCTCTGAGTGCTGAAACCCGGATTGTTGAGGTCCGAGGTGAGCATGTTGTCCTGGTCGATCTGGTAGGCCGAAACCTGGATGAAGCCATCGATGGACGTCGGCTCGTACTTGATACCGACTTCGTACTGCTTGCCGGTGGTGGGTTCGTATGCGCCGCCGCTCATGTCGGTACCGGTTTGCGGCAGGAACGATTCGGCGTAGCTCACGTATGGCGTGATGCCGTTCTCAAACTCATAACCAAGGCCGGCACGACCGGTGAACTTCTCGTCCTTCTGGTTGGTGTGGCCGCGAGTCAGTGGTTGCTTGTTATCCGTTTCAGCGAAGTCATAACGACCGCCGAGTGTCAGGAACCACTGGTTCCAGCGCAGTTGATCCTGAGCGTACAGGCCGGTCTGCGTGATGGTGTTGTCCCATTTGTAAGGCTGGCGGAAATTGATCTGGCTGCCATATACCGGGTTGTACAGGTCGATACCCGGCGCGGTGCGGTCATAGAGGCCAAGGAACTGCGAGTTGAAGTGGTAGTAGTCCACGCCCAACAGCACGGTGTGGTCGATATCGGCAGTCTTGAACTTGGCCTGGGCGATGTTATCGATGCCGTAAACCTTGTTGTGCTGCGACCAGTCCACCGCGTAACGGTTCTGGTAGCTATTGTCGTTAAGGCCGGTGACCGGGTTGGTCGGGAACGAATAACCGTGCAGCGGCGCCACGTACTGGTCGTTGACGTCGGCGTAACGAGCGTTCTGTTTCAGGGTCCAGACGTCGTTGAGTTCGTGGGCGATTTCGTAACCGAGGACGAACTGCTCGCGGTGGTACTTGTTCACGTCCGGCTCGCCAATGAACCGGCTGCGGCTGATACGCCCGTTCGAGGTGCTCTTGACCGTGCCGAACGCAGGTAAACCCTGGGCTTCCGGTACGTCGTGGTCTTTCTGGTACTGGCCGAAGACAGTGATGGTGGTGCGGTCGTTCGGTAGCCAGGTCAGGCTTGGCGCCAGCAACATGCGGTTCTGGCTGGCATAGTCGATGGCCGAGTTGCTGTCGTTGAACACGCCGGTCAGGCGATAGAGGAACTCGCCCTGATCGTCAATCGGGCCGCCGAAGTCGAAGGCACCGTATTTACGGTCATAGCTGCCGCCACCGATCTTCACTTCGTGCAGCGCAGTGGCGGTCGGACGCTTGCTGACCATGTTGACGATACCGCCAGGCTGGTTCTGGCCGTAAAGCACCGACGCAGGGCCCTTGAGCACTTCGACGCGCTCCAGGGTGTACGGGTCGATCTGCAGCGAACCGCCGGTGCTGCCGCCGCCATAAGGCATGTGCAGGCCATCGAGGTACAGCGGGGTAGGGGAAAAGCCACGGGAGGTTGGCTCGTCGAAAATCTTCACCCGGTCTGCAAAACCGCCGCCGGTCATGCCTGGTGTGTAGAGCAGGGCTTCGGTCACCGACTTCGAACCGCGCATCTTGATTTCGTCTTGAGTCACGACGTTGATGGTCTGCGGAATTTCCTTGATCGCCGTATCGGTTTTCGAACCCGAGGCGCTGCGCTTGGCGACGATCCCGGCAACCGGACCCCAGGCTGATTCCGCGGAGGCGGAAATGTTGGTCGGTGCCAGATCCAGGCTGGCGCCGTTGGCGTTGCGGGCGCGCAATGCGACGTTGTTGCCCTGCACGCTGTAGGCGATGTCGGTGCCATTGAGCAACTGGGCGATCGCGGCCGTTGGTTCCAGGTTGCCGTTGACGGCGGTGCTGCGCAGGCCACTCACTTCATCCGGGCTGTACAGCACCTGG
Source organism: Pseudomonas sp. NPDC087614 (assembly GCF_044743485.1). Taxonomy (NCBI): domain Bacteria; kingdom Pseudomonadati; phylum Pseudomonadota; class Gammaproteobacteria; order Pseudomonadales; family Pseudomonadaceae; genus Pseudomonas; species Pseudomonas sp. NPDC087614. Next base: position 57,201 of record NZ_JBIUWN010000005.1, read on the forward strand.
AGGTTGGTCTGGCGGCCGAATTCCTGCAAAGCGCTCCCCAGCGACTGAGCAGGAATATTGATCGCCACGGCGGCGGCCTGGGCCTGGCCTGCCAATGGCAGGGTCAGAGCCATGGCGCACAGCGCTGGCAACGTGGAACCTAAGGAGCGGCGGATCAGCAGAGCCTTGGCGAGCGGGTGGAGTCCGTGCGGTGCGGGCATTGTTCTTCTACTCTTCAAAGTGTTGACTGAGAACTATTTCTATTAACTGTAAGTAAGACGTTGAGCCTTCCGAAAACCGGAAAGACTCAACGCACTTTTTTTACAAATTTTTCACAATCAGGCGGGTTGAAGCTCGGTGACCACTTTGCCGGCGTTCATGCGCACCAGTTGATCGGCGACATCGAAGTAACGATCGTCGTGGGAAATGACGATGATGGTTTTGCCCAGACGCTTGAGGTCAGGCAGCAGTTCGGTATAGAAGATGCGGCGGAAGGTCGGGTCCTGGTCGGCGGCCCACTCGTCGAACACCAGTACCGGCCGTTCTTCCAGCCACGCGTTGATCAGGGCCAGACGCTTGCGTTGGCCGGTCGAGAGGTCGGTGGTCGTGAACGAACCGTCGCGCACGCTGACCTTGTGAGCGATTTCCAGACGCTCCAGATATTTGTTGGCATCTTGCGGAATGTGCGTGTCGCCCTGCACCACGTCGTCGAACAGGTAGTAGTCGGCGAAAATCGTGGTGAACAGTTGACGGTAATCGTCACGGGTGGTGGCGTCGATGATCTGCTCGTTGAGGCGGATTTCACCTTGCTGCGGCGCGTACAGGCCCAGCAGCAGTTTGATCAGGGTGGTTTTGCCGCAGCCGTTCTCGCCCACGATGAAGAGGATGTCACCCTGTTCGATCTTCAGGTTCACCGGCCCGAGACGGAATGGGATCGCGCCTTGTACGGTCGGAAAACTGTACGAGACGTCGGTCAGCTCCAGGCTCTGCACCGTTGTCTTTTCATGGCCTTGATCGTTGAGCAGCAGGTGCGGTTCGGGTGAGGAAAACTGCTCGGACAACTCGGCGATACGGCGGAACGCGATCTGCGCGCGACTGACAATCGGCAGCGCGGCAATGATGTGTTCGAGCGGGCCTTTCATATACAGCAGCACCAGTACAAAGCCGCTCATGACCGCTTTGTCGGCGCTCGGCCACAGCGATTGCAGGCCCAGCGCAAGACCGATCACGACGAAGAACAGCATCGAACCGAGCGTCTTGGCGATCACGAATATGTTCACCGATCGCACCTGAATGTCGCAGATCTTGTCCGCCGTGCCTTCAATGCCCGAGACAAACATGCGGTGCCGGCGCGGACGGTGGATGCGCAGTTCCTTGGCGCCCTCGGCGAGCGCGTGGTAGTGCTTCTGCAATTCGTCTTCGTAGTCGCGGGCCTTCATGAAACCCTGCATGCCACGCCCGCGAGCAATGTACTGAACGACCGTGCCGATCAGAATGGCGACCACCGTCAGCAAAAACATCGGCCACGACAGCATCGCCAGATAACCCATGCACCCGAGGGTCACGGTCATCGAAATCGCCAGCGGGGCGAATGCGAACGCGAAGTCGCTGATGGTATCGACGTCGTGGGTCAACACCGGAATCAGGCGATGGCTGCGGTAGCGCTCGATCTGCTCGATCGGCGCCGAGAGGACTTTCTCGCCCAGTTCCTTGCGCAGCTTGGCGATGATGTGTTGGCCGACATAGTTGGTGCCAATGTCGGAAAAAATCGAGGTGGTCAGGGCTAGCAGACACAGGCCGGCGAAGACCGCGACCATGGTGTTGCTCAGGTCGCCTTCGCTGTGCAGCACGCTGTTGATGGTTGCCAGTAACGCGGTGACGCTCAGACCACCGACCATGCCGAGCAGGATCGCGCCGGTGACGATCAGCCGAAAGGGTTTGAGCAGGGCGAACAATTCATTGATCACCCCGCGTGTTGGTTTGCTCATGGAGGTTCCCTGCTTGAGAGAGCGGCGAAGGCCGGCATTGACTCGCGGGCTTCGTCTGGATGACTTAGAGGGCGGTGGCGCGCCGTGTCGGTTGGCGCCCACCTGTAAAACGACTGGCAGGACGGCTAATTTAGCCGGGCGATAGCGCTACAGATCGCGGGCGACGCGAAAGCCGATCCAGTCGCCGCGCGTGTCGGTGTAGGTCGCGTTGCGATTGCCGGAGCGCGAGAACACTGGCGCCTCACCCCAGTCGTTGCCGCGTATGCGGCGCACTTCGCATTTGCCGCTCGACCAGGCACTGCCATCGCTGGGCGCACCGACGTAGTTTTCGTTGTAGCAATCGGCTGTCCATTCATAGATGTTGCCGTGCATGTCGTAGACGCCGAAGGCGTTGGCCGGGAAGCTGCCGGCCGGCGCAGTGAAGTTGTAGCCATCGGCGGCGCCGTAGGTGTTGGCGTGTTTGGCGATGCTGTATTCCTTGCCTTCATCGAACGGGAAGGGGAAGGGGCCGCTGCTGCCGGAGCGGGCGGCGTATTCACGCAGGGATTCGCTGACCAGTCGATATGGCTTGCCGGTTTTCTTCGACAGCCACGCCACGTACGCCTCGACTTCAGGGAAGTCCATGCACACCGCCGGATGCTTGTCGGTGTACTGCTTTTTTGGGTCGCTGCCCTGATAGTCGGGAACGCCAGCCTTGCAGGCGCGACCGGGGCGGGTGTCACCGTCGGGCATGTTGTAACCGGTGTCGGTGAGGTAGGCGTTCCACTGGCCCTTCAAAATCTGAAAGCGGCTGATCGCCAGCGGGTTGGCAAACGTCACCGGGTGCATCGGGCCTTCGTCAGGTTCGCGGCCGACTTCGTCATCCGGAGTGCCCATGGTGAACGTGCCGGTGGGCAGTACGACCATTTCCGGGCAGTCCTTGCAGTCCTTGAACACCTTGCCCGGCGCAGGTGGCGTGGCGGCGTGGGCGGCGCCTGGCAGCAGGCTGATGGCGAGGGCGGTGAGCATCAGCGCCGGCACGGCCTTCAAGGAAAAACGACGCAGTTCACTGTTCATTGCGGGGTCTCGCTAAAAGGAAAAAGGGATCGCGCGGGATCAAAGGGCTTGGTCGAGCACGGCCAGCAGTCGGTCGATCTGGGCTTCGTCGTTGAGCAGCCCCGGAGCGGTGCGGATGACCGGGCCGACATCGCGGTTGACGGCATCGGCCACCACACGATTGCTCATCAGGTGCGCAGCGATCTTGTCGTTGTCCTCGTCCTTGACCCGGAAGAACGTGAAGCCGGCGGACAGCTCAGGGCTCAATGGCGTGACGAGTTCAATTGACGGGCGTTGTTGCAGGCGTTTTTTCAGGTAGCTGTTAAGCGCGTGAATGCGCGCCTCGACCTCTGCCTTGCCCAATTGCAGGTGCAACTTGAACGCTTCGTCCAGCGCCCAACGGTGTTCGAACGCGTGATAGCCACCGGGGGTCATGGTGGTGGAAAACGTTGTCGCTTCGGAGAACGTTGGAATGATCGGTGTGATGTACCTGACCTCTTCGAAGCGGCTGCAAATGAGGCCGGTGCCGCGCGGGCCGAACATCCATTTGTGGGTGCCGGCGATAAAAAAATCGCAGTTCATCTGCTTGAAACTCAGGTCGTCCACGCCAAATCCGTGAACGCCATCCACCACATAAATGATTCGGTTAGCGTCACTGCGCCCACGGTTGTGTTTGTCGACGAGGGCGCCGATCTCGCCGATCGGCAGTTTCAGGCCGCTGCCCGAATGCACCCAGCACATCCCCAGCACGCGGGTTTCGGGGCGAATGGCGCTGTCGATGGCGGCCAGGATTTCAGCTTTGCTGGTGCGGTGCACATCTTTGAACAGAGGGATTTTGCGCACCCGCGTGCCGTCGCGTTCGGTGCGCAAAGCGAGGATGGTGTGAGTCGCGTAATGCTCGTGGACGGTGGTGAGGATTTCCTGATCGGCGCGCACATGTACGCCGCCGTAAATCGTCGCCAAGCCTTCGGTGGTGCTGCCGGTCAGCGCGATCTGCTTCGCGTTGACTTGCAGGTAAAGACCCGCCCAGATCCGCACGTTTTCTTCGCGCTGTTCGATCACACCCAGATCCCAGTCCATCGCCAGGCCAGGGTTCTTGTCGAGGGCGGAGCGGTGCATTTCGATGGCGTCGCGCACGGGTTTGGGGTGCGAGGTGACCAAAAAATTGGAGAAGTGCAGGTAATCCGGATCCTGATCGAACAGTTGCTGCAACTGCGCCCACTTGTTGCGTGGCAGCGGCGCGGCTGCTGAGGCGCTGGCGACACTCGGCAGGCTCGCCCCCAGTGGCAGCGCCGCCGCGAGAATCCCCGCCTGCTTCAGAAAGTCACGACGATTGCTCATGGCTTGGCGGTTTCCTGCGCCGTGGCCAGCGAAGGTTTCGCGGCTTTTTCGACCTGATCCCAGACTCGCAGGAAATTGCCTCCCCAGAGCTTGGCGATGTCGGCTTCGGAATAACCGCGCGAGATCAGCTCGGCGGTGACGTTGCGGATCTCTGCCACGTTCTCGAAACCTTTGACGCCGCCGCCTTCATTGAAGTCGGAGCTGATGCCGACGTGATCGATGCCAATCTTGCGCACCGCGTAATCAATGGCGTCCCCCAGATCCTTGAGGCTGGCTTTCGGCTCTTGTTCGAGGATCCCGTAGAGGCGGCCGGCGTACTGGCCGAACTTCTGCTCGGACCACGCGGCAATGATCGGATCGCCGGGCATCAGCGCCATGGCTAGATTCGGCAATGGCGGCAGGTCGAACGCCTTGCGCATTTCGTTGAGTTTGTTCTGGGTTTCCAGAGTCAGCGGACGCAGGTACTGCGAGAACGCGACGATCTGGACGACGCCGCCGCTGTTCTTGATCAACTGCATTTCCTTGTCGCTGAGGTTGCGCGCAATGTCGACCATCGCTCGCGGCGCCGAATGCGAAGCCACCAGTGGCGTGCGGCTCAGTTGCGCGACTTGCTCAAGGGCCTTGGTCGACATCTGCGATACGTCGATGATCACACCCAGATCGTTCAGGCGCTTGACCGCTTGCCTGCCCAGATCCGAGAGGCCATCGAGGGCGTCCGGCGAGTCATTGAGGAACGGCAGCGGACGCGACGAATCGGCCCAGTCGTTGTTGCCGATGTAGCTGAAGCCGAACATGCGCATGCCGCGTGCCGTCCACATGTCCAGCAGGCTCAGGTCGTGGCCCAGTGGATAGGCGTTGAGCATGCTGATGAAAATCACGAACTTGCCTTCGCCGTGCAGGCGCCGGAAATCGTCCGGGGTGTAGGCGATGGCGACCTGATTGGGATAGTCACGGACCATGCCGGAAATGATCTTGAAGCGGATCTCCTGCTGGTTGCGCGCCTCTTCGACGAAGCCGGGCGTCGGTTTGTGAGGCGCATTCGGACCGTTCCACATTTCCGGCCAGCCGAAGATGGTCAGCGCAGCGCCCGACAGACGTCCACGGTTGGCCTTGGCCAGATCGAACTGGCCGTCACCGTCCTTGTCGGCTTCGTGGCCGTCGGTGCCGAAATTTTGCGTCAGGCTGACATGGCTGTCGAAGGAGAGTATGCGTTCGTGCAGCTCATCGGCCTGTTTCATGACTTTGACCGGGTAGCCGAGGTCGTCCTTGAACCCGTGTTGCCAAACGGCAAAGCCTGCGCCGGCGCTGATTGCCAGGGCCAGTGGCAGGCCGATCAATAGAGCCTTTTTCGAACGTGGTTTTGTCATTGCCATCTCAGTCAGGTTCGCCATCGAGGTGCAGGCGCGGGGGCCTTTGCTATCTGGGAAGAACGAGTAGTCGGCAGGGAAATTTAGGCGCGTGAACCTCTGGCAAAAGCGGCGCCTTAAATTTGCCGCAGCAACAAACGTTCTAGCTTGGATAAAGCCTGCTTCATGGCTGACACAGGTAGGGCAATGAAGATTTCTCGACGATGGTTCATGGCGGGCCTGGCGCTGACGGGCGCTGCCGTGCCGGCGGCTTATTTTGGGCATCGTGAATGGACGAAGCCGGACCCGACGATCACGCCTGGCGAAGCATCATTCGACGTCGCCGACAGGGCCGGGCAACGCTTGGCGAATGCGTTGCGCGGGGTTTGGGACATCCGTTTCGAAGGGCGCGACGCAGGTCTTGAAGGCTTGCCGCTGAAGGGGCTGCAAGTGTTTCTGGACATTGGCCAGAAGGGCCGAGGCGTGTGCGGCTTTCTCGATACGCCCGAACGCTTGCGCTCTGGCGACAGGCCTTGTTACCGAATTCTTGGCGATCTCGCCGGGGCCGATGCCGCGAAGTTGAGTTGGCGGCTGATCGGCGCTGATGGCCAGATCAGCTATGAGCTGGAAATGATCCTCGATGAAGTCTGGGCCGACTTCGGCAATGCCGGCAGTGGCACCCTCAGCGGCAAAGCGCTGCGACTTGATCGGGCGTTGAGCCTGCCAGCGCAGGACAACCGCTTCGTGGCGGTCAAGCGCCTGTTTCCCGAATCGCGCGAGCGCACACCGTTGAACGCGACGTTGCTGGCCTGGCTGATCTCTCCTGAACATCGCCTGTTCCACCAGTTGTGGCATGCAACCCGGGACAAGTGGCACAAGCTTCCCGAAGACAAGCGCGAGGCGTTGCGCGGCATTGGCTGGCAACCCGGCCCGCGTGACAAGGAGCGTGATGCCCGTGGCCCGCGCAAGGATCGCAACGGTTCGGGCGTGGACTTTTTCTTCATGCACCGGCACATGCTCGGGACGGCGCGATCGATGCAGGATCTGCCCTCCTGGGAATACTTCCCGCTGCCGCAGCCGGAGTTGATCCGCGACCGCATCGGTTTTGCCCGTTACTTCGATAATCATGACGGCACGGCTTTGCCACCGACGTGGACGGCCACAGGCGATGACGAGTTCAGTCAATGGGTTAGCGACATCAAGACCGCCGAAACTTACGAAAGCAATTTCCAGGTCTGGGAGTCGCAGTACCGTGATCCGGCGTATCTGGCAAAACTCACGCTGGGGCAGTTTGGCTCGGAAGTCGAGTTGGGCCTGCATGACTGGCTGCACATGCGTTGGGCTTCGGTGCCGCGCGATCCGTCCAATGGTCAACCGGTGCCGTTTGCCCGCGATCCTGCGGACTTCGCCGCACGCTGGTACAACGCCGAAAACGACTTTCTTGGCGATCCGTTCTCGTCCCACGTCAATCCGGTGTTTTGGCATTTTCATGGCTGGATCGATGACCGGATCGAAGACTGGTTCCGCGCTCACGAGCGTTTCCATCCGGGTGAAGTCACGCGCCTGCAAGTCAACGGCGTGCATTGGTTCGCACCGGGGCGCTGGGTCGAGGTCGATGATCCGTGGCTGGGGCCGATCACCCATGGTTGCAGCACCACGCCGGGATTGCAGAGGGGAAAAACCGTCGAAATGGACCCGGAAACCATGAAACTGGCGCTGCGCATCACCTTCATCACCGACGAGGACAAGCTCGCCGGCCTGTTCCGTCGCGTGCCGCAACGACCATGGTATGCGCGCAATCTGAAGCCTAAAACCAGCCCGGCTTGAGGGCTGCGTCATGGTTATTTCGCGAGCAGGCAGGCAGCGAAATTACAGCGCCTGCCACCCACCCCCAAGTGCCTTGTATAACGCAATGCTCGCCTGCACCCGCGACAGCCGCAGTTGTACGTTCTGATCCTGCGCCGCATACAACGTGCGCTGGGTTTCCAGTACCGTCAGCAAGTCTTCGGCGCCGGCCTGATAGCGGCTTTGGGCGATGTTGAAGGCGGTCTGCGCCTGGCTTAATTCTTCGTTCTGCCACAACCGCTGCTCATCAAGGCGCCGAATGCTGTTGAGGGCTTTCTCCACATCAGCGAAGCCATTGATGATCGCGCCACGATAGTTCTCCAGCAGTTCTTGCTGGCGTGCCGTGGCCTTGTCGCGTTCAGCGCCGAGACGGCCGTTATTGAAAACGGGTGCGACCAATCCGGCGGTGAGGTTATAGAACGGGCTGCGGAACAGGTCGTCGAACTGGTTGGCGCCTGAGCCGAGCTGAGCCGTCAGGGTCAGCGCCGGCAGCATGGCCGCGCGGGCGACTTTGACGTCGGCCTCGGCGCCAGCCAGTTGCGCTTCGGCGCGAGCGATGTCCGGACGACGGCTGAGCAGCTCGCTGGGAACCCCAGCAGCAATGTCCGGCCAGTGCAGGTGATCGAAGGATTCTTTCGGCGACAGTTGCTGCGCCGGTTGGCCGAGCAGGGCGGCCAGGCTGATCAGTGCTTCCTGGGCCTCCTGTTGCACGCGCGGCAGTTGCCATTGTTGCGCGGCGACCTGGCTCTTCTGCTGCGCCAGTTCCAGCGCGGTGGCCGAGCCTGAGTCAAAGCGCGTCTGCACCCGTTTCAGCACGCTTTGCGCGTTGGCCAGATTCAGCTCGGCGATGCGGCTTTGCTCGCGCAGCGACAGGGTTTTTGCATAGGTATTGGCAACGCCGCTGAGCAGTGTCAGCTCCACGGTCGCACGATCGAATTCACTGGCCTGCAGGGTGAATTGCGCACTGTCGCGGGACGCGCGTTTGCCGCCCCAGAAGTCGATTTCGTAAGTGGCACTCAGATTTGTATCGAAGTAATCCACGGCCTTGTTGCTGCTGTTGGCGTCCAGTTGGCTATAGCCGTTACCGCGCAGCAGTTTTTGCCGATTGGCGTTGAGCCCGGCTTTGACTTCTGGCAGCAATGAGCCGCCGGCGATCACCGTGTCGGCCTGCGCCTGACGCACCCGGGCAACGGCCGCCGCGAGGTCGAAGCTGCCGGCGCGTGCCTGTTCGATCAGGCTGTCGAGTTCCGGGCTGCCGAACTGCGTCCACCACTGTGCATTGTTGCGGGCGGCGCTGGCGGCTTGTGGCGATTGCCACGTCGCCGGTGGCAGCAGGCCGCTGTCCGGGCGCTGGACGGGATTGGCGCAGGCGCAGAGGATCAGGCACACGGTCAACAAACTGAGGCGTGGTTTCATAGATCGATCATTCACTGGTAAGGGCTGTGACCGGGTCGAGCCGGGCAGCTTTGCGGGCCGGCATGAAGCCGAAGACAACACCGGTGATCAGGGCGCAAGCGAAGGCGCCAAGCACCGCGGTCAAGGAAAACGCCACGGCGACTTCGCTGAGCACCAGCACGCCGCCGACGATCAGCGCCAAGGCGATGCCGGCGATGCCGCCGACCACCGAGAGCATCACCGCCTCGGTGAGGAACTGGCGCAGGATGTCACGCTGCCTGGCGCCGGTGGCCATGCGGATACCGATCTCGCGAGTGCGTTCGCGCACAGTCATGAGCATGATGTTCATCACGCCGATACCGCCCACCAGCAGCGAGATCGCGGCAATCGAACCGAGCATCAGTGACAGTGTGTTCTGCGTACGCGCCTCGGCCTGGATCATCGCGGCGTTGTTGGTCAGTTCGAAATCTTTCTTGCCGTTGTGCAGGCGCAGCATCAGTTGTTCGATGGCCTGTTCGGCTTCCTTGACCCGGCGGGCGTCGGTGGCAGCGATGGCCACGTATTCGGGATCGCGGGTGCCGAACAGGCGCACGCTGGCCGCCGAATAGGGCACGGCGATGCGGTCGTCGCTGTCGGAGTCGCCGGAGCTGGCACCTTTTTCCGCCAGCACGCCGACCACCTGGAAGGGCACGTTCTCGATCAGGATGTATTGGCCGATGGGGTTGCTCACACCCTTGAGCAATTTACTGCGGACCTTGTGGCCGATCACTGCAACGGCCGCTGCGCTCGCTTCGTCGGCGTCGGTGAAATAACTGCCTTGCACCACGGGCCAGTTGAAGATTGCCGGGAAGTTTGTGTCGTTACCGCCGACATAGCTCATATGGTCGACGTTGCCGTAACGTACGCCGGCCTCGGCGCCATTGACGGGCATGATTCGCTGCACTTGCGGCAGGCTCGCCAGTGCATGGACGTCGTCGAGGGTGACGATTCCCGGCGGCGTGCGCGGATTGGGCGCGGAGCCGCTCAGATAAATGATGTTAGAGCCGAATGCGCCCATTTGCGCCATGACCTGGCGCTTGCTGCCTTCGCCTACCGCCAGCATTACCACCACTGACGCCACGCCAATGATGATCCCGAGCAGGGTCAGGGCGGTGCGGAAGCGGTTGATCCACATCACCCGCCATGCCGCGTGCAAGGCGTCCACCAGCTCACCTTTCCAGGCGCCGGTGGCCTCGGCACCCTCGGCCAGACGCTTGCGCAAATCCACCGCCTGCAAGGCGCCGGGGTTGGCCGTGGTCTGTGCCTCGGGATTGTCTCGGGCGCTGTCGCTGATGATCAGACCGTCGCGGATTTCGATGATGCGTTTGGCCCGCGCTGCCACTTCGCGATCGTGAGTGATGAGGATCACCACATGACCCAGGCTCGCCAACTCGTCGAGCAGCGCCATGACCTCTTTGCCGCTGTGGCTGTCGAGGGCCCCGGTGGGTTCGTCGGCGAGAATGATGTGGCCGCCGTTCATCAAGGCGCGGGCGATCGAGACCCGCTGCTGCTGGCCGCCGGAGAGTTGATGGGGGCGGTTGCCCAGGTGTGAAGCGAGGCCGAGACGATCAAGCAGGGCGGCGGCGCGGGCATGGCGTTCGGCGGCCGGCGTGCCGGCGTAGATGGCCGGCATCTCGACGTTTTCCTGAGCCGAGCCGGACGGAATCAAATGGTAGCCCTGAAACACGAATCCGAAGGCCTCGCGGCGCAGCCAGGCCAACTCATCGCTGTTCAGGCCGGCAACATGTTCTGCGGCGAAGCGATACTCACCTGACGTTGGCCTGTCCAGACAGCCGAGGATGTTCATCAGCGTCGATTTGCCGGAGCCGGAAGCGCCGATGATCGCCACGAACTCGCCGGCCTGGATCGTCAGATCGATACCGCGCAACACGTGGACTTCAGGCGCGTCGCCGCCGCCGTAGGATTTGCAGATGTCCTTCAGATCAATCAGAGGCGTTTGCATTCAGTCTCCGCTACCGACAGCGGGGCCGATCAGCAAGTGATCACCTTCGCTCAAACCATCGAGAATCTGCACCTTGAGCCGGTCGCTGATGCCAGTGCGCACCTCGCGGGATTCAATGTTGCCGTTGGCGGCGACTATCTGAGCGGTCTGCAGGTTGGCCGTGTCGCGGCCTTGCAATGCCGCGACCGGTGCAGTGAGGACGTCTTTGGCTTGATTGGCGACGAAGAATACTTGGGTGGTCATCTCGGCCATCAGGGCGTTGTCGGTGTTGTCGACGTCGAGCAGCACGGTGTACAGCACGACGCGGGCGCTGCCGCTTTTGCTGCTGGCCGGGCTGCCGCCGCCCTGGCTGGTCTGATCCAGCGGTTTGGGTGGCACTGGCAGAATCTGCCGCACAGTGCTGCTCCAGCGCCGGTGGCCGCCGCTGAGGGTGGTGAAGTACGCGCTCATGCCCGGTTTGACATGACCGATGTCGGCTTCGGACACCTCGGCCCACACCGTCATTGGCGAGAGCTTGGCGATGCGCAGGATCAATGGTGTCTGTTGCTGGGCATTGAGGGTCTGGCCTTCGCGCGCATCGAGAGCGACCACGGTACCGGCCATTGGCGCATAAATGCGGGTGTAGCCAAGTTCGGCCTGATCGCTGCGCAGGCTGGCTTCGGCCTGACGGATCTGCGCCTGGAACATGTCGATGCGGGCCTGCGTGGCTTTCAGCTCGGCGCGGGCGGTCTGCACGTCTTCTTCGCGGGTCGCGCCGCCGGCGGCGAGATGCTGCTGGCGCTGGTACTTCTGTTGCGCCAGTTCATGCTGGGCGCGTTGTTCCTGCAATTGCGCCTTTAGATTCTCGACGGAGAAGCGCCCGGCATCGAGCTTGGCCCGCTGCGTCGACGGGTCGATTTCCACCAGCAACTGGCCTTCCTTGACCACATCGCCGACTTCGACGTGGATCTTCTGTATCTGGCCCGAAGCCTGCGCGCCCACATCCACATAGCGGCGTGGTTGCAGGGTGCCGAGTGCAGTGACGCTGCTTTCGATATCGTCACGGGTGACTTGCACGGTGGCGAATCTATCCCGACCCGGCGGCATGATCTGCCACGCGGCGTAAGCGACAACGGGGATCAGACAAAGGACTACAAGCAGGGCGCGTCGGGCGGGGCGGGGACGTTTCATGCAGGGTTCCGGCCAGTGGAAATCGGCCCGTCGTTCGGCTGGCACACGGATTCGGGCAGCGCTGAACGCCGTCGCAGGGCGCGACAGACACGGGGAGCTGTCCTGTAAACGAGGAAAGTGCAGGGGAATTTAAGCGCGGACACACCCAGTAACAGCTATAGAACAGGACTATTTATCGGGCAAAGACAAACGCTACTTTAAATCTATATGAGAATTACTATAAATTACGCACCTTACGTTGCCACTATCTTGCTACCGCTCATCGCGGGGTGATCGATCAGTGTGCTCAAGGACACAAACCGCACCTTTTGCGGCCGGGAGTCATGTTGGAAAACTACTATCGCGAGCTGGTGTGTTTCCTGAACGCCAAGCTGGGCAACCGTCAGGTTGCCGAGGATGTGGTGCATGACGCTTATCTGCGGGTGCTGGAGCGTTCCAGCGACACACCCATCGAGCAACCCCGGGCCTTCCTTTATCGTACGGCGTTGAATCTGGTCATCGATGATCATCGACGCAACGCGCTGCGCCAGGTCGAGCCGCTGGAAGTGCTCGACAACGAAGAGCGCTATTTCACGCCTTCCCCCCATGGCACCCTCGATCACGGCCAGCGTCTGGAAATGCTCCAGCGTGCGCTGGCTGAACTGTCGCCCGCCTGCCGCGACAGTTTTCTATTGCGCAAGATCGACGGCCTGTCGCACCCGGAAATCGCCGCACAGCTCGGTATTTCCAAGGCCCTGGTGGAAAAGCACATCGTCAATGCGATGAAACATTGCCGTCTGCGGATCAAACAATGGGATGCCCATTGAGCCGTCGTCGTTAAATTTTATTTCACTGTTCTCGTTCCTACTCAACAGACGACCTGCCGTCCTGCTCAAGGCCGGTCAGGTCACTTAGGCTTTCCTTTCCCCACTGTTGAGGGGTTCATCCAGAGGACACTGGAAATGACACAGGCAATTGCATCGCCCATCGTTCACGACCTGATCGGCGTCGGTTTCGGCCCTTCGAACCTGGCGCTGGCCATCGCTCTGCAAGAGCGCGGCCCGAGCCAGGGCGAGCTGGATGTGCTGTTCCTCGACAAGCAGGCCAACTACAGCTGGCACGGCAATACCCTGTCGACTCAGAGCGAGCTGCAGATTTCCTTCCTCAAGGATCTGGTGACCCTGCGCAATCCGACCAGCCCGTACTCGTTCGTCAATTACCTCAAGTATCACGGCCGCCTTGTGGACTTCATCAACCTCGGCACCTTCTACCCGTGCCGCATGGAGTACAACGACTACCTGCGCTGGGTCGCCGGGCAGTTCACCGAGCAGAGCCGTTATGGCGAAGAAGTGCTGACCATTGAGCCTGTGCTGCACAACCATCAGGTCGAAGCGCTGCGCGTGATTTCCCGCGACAGTCAAGGTCAGCAACATGCGCGGACCACCCGTTCGGTGGTGGTCAGTGCCGGCGGCACGCCGCGTATTCCCGAGGCGTTCAAGGCGCTCAAGGGCGACAGCCGCGTGTTCCACCATTCGCAATACTTGTCACAGATGGCCAGGCAGCCGTGCGTGAACAATCAGCCGATGAGCATTGCGATCATCGGTGGCGGGCAGAGCGCGGCGGAAGCCTTCATTGATCTGAACGATTCGTTCCCGTCGGTGCAGGTCGACATGATCCTGCGCGGCTCGGCCCTCAAGCCAGCCGACGACAGCCCGTTCGTCAACGAAGTGTTCGCGCCGGAGTTCACTGACCTGGTGTTCCAGCAAAACAACGCCGAGCGTGAGCGTCTGGTCAACGAGTACCACAACACCAACTACTCGGTGGTCGACATCGATTTGATCGAGCGCATCTACGGCATCTTCTATCGTCAGAAGGTGTCCGGGATTGCCCGCCATGCCTTCCGCACCCTGACCACCGTCGAAAACGCCACCGCCACCGAAAACGGTATCGAGCTGACCGTGCGCAACAACGCCACCGGCGAGGTAACCGTTCGCCTTTACGACGCCGTGGTGCTGGCCACCGGTTACGAGCGGCAGATGCACCGCAAACTGCTGGCGCCGCTGGAAGAATACCTGGGCGAGTTCGAGGTCGATCGCCACTACAAAGTGATCACCGATGAGCGCTGCAAGGCAGGCATCTACATGCAGGGTTTTTGCCAGGCCAGCCATGGTTTGAGCGACACACTGCTGTCGGTGCTGCCGATTCGTGCCGATGAAATTGCCGGCTCGTTGTATGAGCATGGCAAGCATCGTGGGCATCGTTCGATGGCGGATCTGTTGTTGGCGACTGCCAGCTAGATTCTGCTGCGACTGATTCATCGCCTTCGCGAGCAAGCCCGCTCCCACACTGTTTTTCTGTGTAGGCAGGAGAAAATGTGGAAGCAGGCTTGCTCGCGAAGGGGCCATTTGAAGCAACACAAATTCTGAATCCTGAACCCTTCCTGAAGAGCCCTGTAATTCCCCGACACACCTCCTTTTGCCGGTTTACTCTCCAGATATCGGGGCGTAAGCTTCGCGCGTTTTCATCAATAGCGGAGACCCACAGTGGGTACTTGTTCGAGTGACAGTTGTCGGCCGGTCTCGATAACCGGCAGATTCTCGGCAAGATAACGCGCCTCTTTTGTGCCGTTGTCTCGCCGTAAAAGCGAGCAGCGGCATCCCGTGCATGGCCCGTCCTGGGTCATGTCTGGACGTTCCTTCTCATCGACACTGAAAGAGCGTGATTTCGACTCATCGTCGTCATCGCAGCCCTATCGACACGCCTGTCTTTTCTGACCGGCGCGCCAAGCCTTGCCGTGCCGGTTTTTCCGGCGGCACAGGCGCGGCCGTACCTGCTTGACGGTTTCCCGGCTGACCATAGGGGCAACAGCCATGAAACTTACGCTCAAGGAATTTTTCGCAGGCTTTCTGCGGACCCGTCACTTCGCCCGGCACTTCCGTCGTCTGGCGTTGCTGGAATCGATCACCGACACCACGGTCAGCCGTGAAGTCCCCCCTACTCTGGCCAACACGCTGGTCGATGCTGCCCATTGCGACAGTGGTGCATTGCTGTCTTCACTGGGCACCCATTGCGACGGCCTCACCGACTTGGAAGTCGATGCGCTGCGTGCGCAGTACGGTTTCAACGAAGTCGAACACGAGCAACCGCTGCCATGGTGGACCCATCTGTGGCACTGCTACAAAAACCCGTTCAACCTGCTGCTGACACTGCTGGCGTTGATCTCGTGGCTGACCGAAGATCTGCAAGCCGCCGTGGTGATTTTCTCCATGGTGGTGCTGTCGACGCTGTTGCGCTTCTGGCAGGAAAGCAAATCCAACCAGGCGGCTGATGCGCTCAAGGCGATGGTCAGCAACACCGCCACCGTCATGCGCCGTGATGAGCCACGCACTGAAGTGCCGATCAAACAACTGGTGCCCGGCGATCTGATCGTGTTGTCGGCCGGTGACATGATTCCTGCCGATTGCCGCGTGCTCAGCGCCAAAGACCTGTTTGTCAGTCAGGCGGCGATGACCGGCGAGTCGATGCCAGTGGAGAAATTCCCACGTCAGGCGGATCGCGACACGCGCAACCCGCTGGAGCTGGACAACATTTTGTTCATGGGCACCAACGTGGTCTCGGGCACGGCGGTGGCGGTGATTCTCACCACGGGTAACAGCACGTATTTCGGTGCGCTGGCGCAACGCGTGGGCGCGACGGATCGGGCCGTTACCTCGTTCCAGCAAGGCGTCAACAAAGTCAGTTGGCTGTTGATCCGCTTCATGTTCGTGATGGCGCCGCTGGTGTTGTTCATCAACGGTTTCACCAAGGGTGACTGGACGCAAGCGCTGCTGTTCGCGCTATCGATTGCCGTGGGCCTGACCCCGGAAATGCTGCCAATGATCGTCACCTCGACGTTGGCCAAAGGCGCGGTATTCCTGTCGCGCAAAAAAGTCATCGTCAAACGCCTCGATGCGATCCAGAACTTCGGCGCCATGGACGTGCTGTGCACCGACAAGACCGGCACCCTGACCCAAGACAAGATCTTTCTGGCGCGCCACGTCGACGTCTGGGGTGAAGACTCGGACGACGTGCTGGAAATGGCTTATCTCAACAGCTATTACCAGACCGGCCTGAAAAACCTGTTGGATGTGGCGGTGCTGGAACACGTCGAAGTCCATCGTGAACTGAAGGTCGGCACGGCGTTTCGCAAGGTCGATGAGATCCCTTTCGACTTCGACCGTCGGCGCATGTCAGTGGTGGTCGAAGGGCGTGGTCAGGCGCATCAATTGATCTGCAAAGGCGCGGTCGAAGAAGTGCTGGCGGTGTGCTCTCGTGTGCGTCACGGCGACGTCGATGAAGCCTTGAGCGATGAATTGCTGACCCGGATTCGTCAGGTCACCGCCGCATTCAACGCTGAGGGCATGCGCGTGGTAGCGGTGGCAGCCCGATCGATGCCTGAAGGTCGCGACACTTACAGCCTGGCCGATGAGGCGCAGCTGACGCTGATCGGCTACGTGGCGTTCCTCGATCCACCGAAAGAAAGCACCGCGCCAGCGCTCAAGGCCTTGGCCGAACATGGCATCGCCGTGAAGGTGCTGACCGGCGACAACGAGTTGGTGACCGCAAAAATCTGCCGCGAAGTCGGCCTGGCGCAACAGGGCCTGTTGCTGGGCAACGACGTCGAGCGCATGAGCGATGCCGAACTGGCGGTGGCCGTGGAAACCACCAATGTCTTCGCCAAGCTGACGCCATCGCACAAGGAGCGCATCGTGCGCACCCTCAAAGGCAATGGGCATGTGGTCGGGTTCATGGGCGATGGCATCAACGATGCGCCGGCACTGCGCACCGCTGATATCGGTATCTCGGTGGACAGCGCGGTGGACATCGCCAAAGAAGCGGCGGACATCATCCTCCTGGAAAAGAGTCTGATGGTGCTGGAGGAGGGCGTGCTTGAAGGGCGCCGAACCTTCGCCAACATGCTCAAGTACATCAAAATGACCGCCAGTTCGAACTTCGGCAACGTCTTCTCGGTGTTGGTCGCCAGTGCATTCATTCCGTTTCTGCCGATGCTGCCGATGCATCTGCTGGTGCAGAACCTGCTCTACGACATTTCGCAGATCGCCATCCCGTTCGACAACGTCGATGACGAAATGCTGAAAAAACCACAACGCTGGCAGCCGGGCGACGTCGGGCGTTTCATGCTGTTCTTCGGCCCGATCAGTTCGATCTTTGACATCACCACGTTCGCCTTGATGTGGTACGTGTTCGATGCCAACACCCCCGATCACCAGACGCTGTTCCAGTCCGGCTGGTTCGTGGTCGGGCTGCTGACCCAGACGCTGATCGTGCACATGATCCGCACGCCGAAGATTCCGTTCCTGCAAAGCCGTGCCGCCATGCCGCTGCTGGTGATGACCGGGATCATCATGGCGGTCGGCATCTTCCTGCCGATGGGGCCGTTGGCGCATTACTTCAAACTGCAGGCGCTGCCATCGCTGTACTTCGTGTTCCTGCCGGTGATTTTGCTGGCGTACATGGCCCTGACCCAAGCGGTCAAAGGCTTCTACATCCGCCGGTTCGGCTGGCAGTAACACCACCGTACCTGTGGGAGCGGGCTTGCTCCCACAGGAGGGATGCGTTCTCAAGGAGGACTTCATCATGCAAGCCATCAACAACCTCAATCTCACCTCGCTGCTCGACACTCTCGTCAGCCTCAGCGCGGCTTTCATTCTCGGAGGCCTGATCGGCTTCGAGCGCCAGTACCGGCAACGCACCGCCGGCCTGCGCACCAATGTGCTGGTCGCCGTTGGCGCGGCAATTTTCGTCGACATGGCCAACCGTCTTGCCGGCGCTGAAGGCGCGGTGCGCGTGGTTGCCTACGTGGTCTCCGGCATCGGTTTTCTCGGTGCCGGGGTGATCATGCGCGAAGAGGGCAACGTGCGTGGCCTGAACACCGCCGCGACCCTGTGGACATCGGCTGCGGTCGGCGCCTGCGCGGGTGCCGACCTGCTCGCCGAAGCGGTGCTCGGCACGCTGTTCATCCTTGCGGCCAACACCTTGCTGCGGCCGATCGTCAACAACATCAACCGTCAGCCGCTGGATGTGGTCTCGGCCGAAGTCACCAACATCGTCTACGTCATCGCCCGACGCTCGCAGCAAAAAGCCGTATTTGCCTTGCTCGAAGCGGAGCTTGAACGCAGTAACTACCCGGCCAGCGATGTCGACGTGCATGCCTTTGGCGCCGATGAAATCGAGATCGAGGCGACGCTGGCAACCACCTCGGTCGATGGTGACGAGCTGGACGCACTGGTGGCGCGGATCTCGACGTCGACGCTGGTGGTGCAGGCGTTCTGGAGTCCGAGTACAACCGATTAGCGCTGGGAAATATCCTACATCTCGAAGAGAAAGAACTTACATTTTCACTCGTAGGCATCACTCATTATTTTCCCCGGAGCAGAGATGCCCTGCGTCCTGAATAATCAGTGAGGCATTACTTTTTTCACAACTGTTGGGCCAGGAAAATACCGGCGGCGATGGCCAAAAGTATGGGGGCTTCAGTTGTCGAAATAAGCCATGGTTTATTTGTTACAGCGATAAGCCAGATTGCCGCTCGTGAGTTATTTGGGAAGCCAGGCCGCTGCGCCTGATAAATAACTATCCCTAGAGATGCCTACGATGAATAAGTTTTTCGCTGTGACTACCGCTGCTGTTGCCATGAGTCTTGCTTCTTTCGCCAATGCTGCGCCAGCAACCGGCAACCCAGGCACCGTGCGTTTTATCGGTGAAATCGTTTCCGGTGCATGTGGTATCGACGCCAACTCCCTGGATCAAACAGTTTCGCTGGGTCAGGTGCCGTCGAACCGTTTCAAGGCTACGGGTGATCGCTCCGACCCGGTCAAGTTCGACATCGTCCTGACCGACTGCGACACCACCACCCAGAAGAACGCCCGCTTCACCTTCAGCGGCGTGCAGGACCCATCGGTTCCTGCACTGTTCGCCACCACTGGCCTGGCCCAGAACGTCGGCATCCGCCTGCAGGCAAGCGCCGGTGAAATGCTCGATAACGGCAAGGAGCAGGTTGCGCCAGTCGTTCTGCAAGACGGTAACAACACCGTGACCTTCGCTGCGATGTACGAAGCCACCGCGGCTGCTGTGACCACCGGTGAAGCGGACAGCGTTGCCAACTTCACCGTTGCGTACAACTGATACGCCCGTATCGATTGTTTTAAGAAAAAGGGGCGATAGCCCCTTTTTTCTTATCTGTCAGAGCACTGTTTAAAGGGTATTGCCCGTGTACTGCCGCACACTTTTCGTGTCTTGCGTATTGATCCTCTCTGCGCGCTATTCAAATGCCGTGGAGTTCAATTCGGAGTTTCTGAATATTGATCGTAAAGACAATATCAGCCTCGGACAGTTTACCCATGCCCAATACACTGTGCCCGGCAGTTACTTGCTGGACATTACTGTCAATCAGCGTTACTTCGGCAGCCGCTCTATTGAATTTAAAAGTGCTGACGATCCGCAGGAAAGTTACGCCTGCCTGCCTGAAGAACTGGTGGCGATGTTCGGTCTGAAACCGGAGGTGTTGAAGGGCCTGCCAAGGCTGGCTGACGGCCAGTGCGTTGATTTGCGCGGAATCGACAACGCCAGCATCAAGTACATCAAAAGTCTGGGCCGACTTTCGATCAGTCTGCCGCAGGCGACGTTTGAATATGACGATCCCAATTACATCCCCCCGGCTGCCTGGAGCGAGGGGCTGGACGGTGCGTTGCTCGATTACCGGGTGATCGCCAACAGCCGCCAGTCCACGGCGTCCGGTGATTCCCGCTCGTTGCAAAGTTACGGCACCGCCGGGTTGAACATTGACGCCTGGCGGATTCGTGCCGATTACCAGGCCCGGCAAGAGTCCGGTCAGCAGAGCGGTGACATCAACAGCAAAGCGTTCCAGTTGAACCGTCTGTATGCCTATCGCGCCTTGCCGGCCATTCGCTCGAAACTGTCGGTGGGCGAAGACTATTTGAATTCCGATGTATTCGACACGTTCGCGTTGCGTGGTGCCACGCTGAGTAGCGACGACCGCATGTTACCGCCCAGTCTGCGCGGCTATGCGCCGTTGATCAGTGGTTTGGCGCGGACCAACGCGACCGTGACCGTGTCGCAGCAGGGCCGAGTGTTGTACTCGACCACGGTCACGCCTGGCGCATTCAGCCTTCAGGATTTGAACAGCAGCGCCCAGGGCACGCTGGATGTCACCGTGCGCGAAGAGGACGGTACCGAACAGACCTTCACGGTCACCACGGCGGCGGTACCGTTTTTGTCCCGCGAGGGCGAGTTGCGCTACAAGGTCTCGGCTGGGCAGCCGCGGCTCAACGGTGCCGGCGGCACCGAGCCCGGGTTTATTGCTTCAGAGTTGGCCTACGGTTTGCCACGGGACTGGACGGTGTATGGCGGCGTGCTTGCAGCCTCGGATTACCTGTCGGATGCCATCGGCGTCGGCAAGGATCTGGGCGTGTTCGGCGCATTGTCGGCAGATGTCACCACCTCGCGGGCCAAGCTGCGCTGGAGTGGCGAAACGGTGGTGGGTAACTCGTACCGGATCAACTATTCCAAGCGTTTTGATGCCATTGGCACAGACCTGCGGTTTCTCGGTTATCGCTTTTCAGACAAGACGTTTACCAACTTCTCGCAGTTTGTCGGCGACCCTGATTCCTATTCGCTGAACTCGGGTAAACAGCGCTATTCGGTAACGCTGGCCAAGCATTTTTCCTGGCTGTCGACGAGTGTCTCCTACGACCATTCCACCTATTGGGACGCGGCGCCCTCCGAGCGTTTCGGTCTGTCGCTGGCGCGCAGTTTTTCAATCGGTAACGTCAAGAACATCAACGCCAACCTGTCCGCGTATCAAACCCGCAATACGCGGCAGAACGACTCGCAGATCTATCTCGGGGTTTCCATTCCGCTGGGCGGTAACTCGATGCTGTCGAGCAACGTGCAGCGCGCGGGGACCGGTGCCTCGTCGGGCAACGTCGGTTATAGCCACGACGACGGCGATGGCCTGAATTATCAGGTGTATGGCGGGATCGGCGACAACCGTTACGTCAACGCTTATGTCGGCAAGCGTGCATCCACCTATCGGGCCAACGCTTCTGCTACAACCGATGGCAGCACCTACCGTTCGCTGACCGGCGAGTTCGACAGTTCGCTGGTCTCCACCCGCTATGGCGTGACGGCTCATGGCAACGGTTCAAATGGCGATACCCGGCTGCTGGTGTCGACCGATGGCGTGCCGGACGTGGCGTTCAGTGGTCAGACCCGCTCCAACCAGGCCGGTTACGCGGTGATGGACGGTTTGCCATCGTTCCAGGCCTATGACGCGCGGATCAACATGGAAAAATTGCCGCTCAACACCGAAGTCTCCAACCCGATCCAGCGTCTGGCGCTGACCGAGGGCGCTATCGGCTATGTGAATTTTTCCACTGCCCGTGGGCACAACGCTTACGTGATGCTGACCCGTGGCAATGGCAAGCCGGTGCCTTTCGGCGCGTCGGTGCAGGACAAACACACAAACAAGGAAGTGGGCATCGTCGGTGAAGGCGGGGTGACTTATCTGCTGGGCGTCAAAGCGCAGGCTGAGTTGGTCGCGGTGTGGGACGACGTCGATCGTTGTGCCCTTGCCGCACTGCCTGAAGAAGACGTCGTGACCAATATCGCCAAACCCGTGCGCTGCCTTTAATCCGGGCCGGAACCTGACCTGGTCTTTATCCTTGCGGAGAACCTTTATGCAATCTCTTTCATTGTCCACAACCCGTGGCCTGTTCAATCGTTTAGGCCTCATTGCAGGTCTGTGTGTTCCGTTATTGGCCAACGCGGCGGTGGTGCCGGATCGAACGCGAATCGTGTTCGAGGAGAGCGCGCCGTCAGTCAGCGTCACGCTCAGCAACAAGAACGCGCAGTTGCCTTTTGTCGTGCAGTCCTGGATCGAAAACGAAGCCGGCCAGAAAGTCACGACGCCGTTCATGGTACTGCCGCCATTGCAGCGCATTGAGCCCAGTGAAAGCAGTGTGCTGCGCATCGTGAAACTGCCTGAACTGGCGTTGCCCAAAGATCGCGAATCGGTGTTTTACCTCAACGTGCGCGAGATTCCACCCAAGACCCAGGCCGTCAATTCGATGCAGATCGCCCTTCAGTCGAAGATCAAGCTGTTCTATCGCCCGGCCTCGGTCAAACGTGAACGTGGAGATGATCTGGCACTGGGTCTGAAGCTGAAAATCGATCCGGGCAGTAAACAACTGTGGGTGGACAACCCGACGCCGTTTCACATCACCGTGGTCGGGCTGCTGGCCGGTGAGCAAAAGACCCGGATGCCGATCGACACGATCATGATCGCGCCCTACGCCAACGCACGCTTTCCATTGACCAGCACGGCGTTCACCTCGCTGCGGGTATCGAACATGAACGACTTCGGTGGGCAGACCGATACGCTGTTCAATTGCGTGGCGAATGTCTGCACAGGCGTCAAGCCATGAAGCGCACACCGCTCAGTCTGTGCCTGGCGATGCTGTTGTTGATGTTTTCTCAGGCGTCCTGGGCGATGTTGTGCAAATCGCTGAATGACGGCTCTTACCTGAGTGAATACATCGGCCCGGTGTCGGTGCCCGATACGGTGCCGGACGGTACGATCATCTGGCGCTCGAAAACGCATGTGGTGCCCGCCAAGTGCTGGAAGGTTCACGACATCCATTTTGCCGAAGATGACCCGATCTATTTCTACGGCAACCCGGCCGGATTGAACGCGACGCCCTGGGGCATTGAATTTGGTCTGGTGTACAAGGGGGTGACAGCCTGGGACGGTGACTGGAGCGCCAACCCGAACCAAGGGGTGAATACCGGTTTTATTTCACGGGGCTGCCCCTCGGCCTCCAATGATGCAGAGATGTTGCCGTGTTCGTTGGTCAGTCCGAGCATCGCGTTTCAGGTGGTCATCCGCAAACGCGGGCTGTTACCCCTGCAGCGACCCTCACAAGATACGTACGACGTTTTCCAGTTCGACGGGTTGTATGGACTCAATGGCGGGCCGGGCAACCCGTTTGGCAATTTCCGTTTTCAACTCAGCGGCCTGCAAAACATTGTCGGCACCGCGTGCAGCGTTGATGTGACGGTAACCCCTGAGCCGGGAATCGTCGATTTCGGGGTCATCCAGAAAACCGCCAACGGCCTCTCACCGCCCAATCCGACCCGGCCGTTCAGCCTGGCGCTGGAGAAACGATGCAGCACGGCGATCAACCTGGGCGCCACATTGGTCACCACTCAGCAGCAGGGTGATTACACGATTGTGCCGGCCAGTGATAGCCAGTTCGGCATTCAGGTGCGCGACTCACGCAACCAACTGGTGCCGATCAACGAACCCTTTGCGCTGGTCAATTTCCCGGCGGACGTGACTCATATCGACGTGCCGTTCAGTGCTTCAGTCGTATCGTTGGGCGATCCCAAGGTCGGGCCTTTCGAAGCGATCATGGTGGTGCAGATCATCTATTACTGAGGCAGGCAGCCGTTGCCAACGCCGCCATTTTTCTGCATGCGCTGTTTCTGGGAATTTTCCTACATGACTGTCGGATAAGTCCTTCGCAGCAGGCTCTTGGCTGTCGCCAATATGCCTGCTCTGAGGTCGATTAAGCGATGAATTGACGATGGCTTCCCCACGTGTTCTGGTGTTGGAAAATCAAGGTTTTGCGCGCAGCGTGCTGGTCAAGATGCTGCAGCGCCTGGGCGTACACGACGTGGTCCAAGCCACAGATGGCGAACATGCGATGGTGCAGATGCACCTGTATGGCGGCGTCGACATCGTGCTGTGCGACCTGACCGATCGCGGGCTCGATTGCCTTGAGTTTCTGCGGCGCGCCAGTCAGAGCGGTATGGTGCGCGCGGTGGTGCTGTGCAGCGAACTGCAACCGGAGTTGCATCGTGCGTTGGGGCACATGCAATCGCTGGCAGGGCTGCAACTGCTGGGGATACTCCGTCGACCGATTCAACTGCGCTCGGTGCATCGTTTGTTGCACCGCTACAGCCGCGCGCGGGCAGTGCCGGTGCCGAACATGCTGCGCAGAGAACTGCCTACTGAAGAGGAAGTGCGGCGTGGGCTGGCGTTGGGCGAGTTCCGTGCCTGGTTTCAACCGCAGGTCGAACTTCGAACCGGCGCAGCCGTCGGCGTCGAAGCGCTTGCGCGATGGCAGCATCCGGCGCGGGGTGTGTTGCTGCCCAGTGAGTTCCTGGCGGCGGTGCTGGCGTATGACTTGATTGACCAGATGTTCAAACACCTGCTGGAACAGGGTTTGAGCCTGATGGGCATCTTGCGTCGCCAAGGCGTCAATCTGACGCTTGCGTTCAACCTGCATGCCTCGCAACTGGCGAACGGTGAACTGATCGAGCACATCAAACGGGCACTCGAGCGACATGCTTTCAAGGGCTCGACGTTGATGTTCGAATTCGCGGAAAACGGCTTGCTCGACAGCGCCCCCGGCATCCATGAAAACCTCCTGCGATTGAGACTGTTGGGCTGCGGTTTGTCGGTCGATGACTTCGGGGTGGGCTTCTCATCACTCAAGCTGCTCTGCCAGCTACCGTTCAATCAGATCAAGCTCGATGGACGCTTCGTCCAGCGTCTGGATCGCCAGCGCAATCGTGCCATGGTGACCTGCACGCAGGGGCTGGCGCAGTCGCTGGACATGAGGCTGGTGATTGAGGGGGTCAGTAGTCCGCGGATTCGCGAGGGGCTGCTGGAACTGGGGTGTGAGACCGGCCAAGGGTTTCACCTGGCCAGGCCCATGAATGGGCACGATTTGTTGCAGTGGCTGAAAACGCTGGAAAGCGCACGGTGAACTTTTCACCGTTTACTCCGATGTATTTGCAGAATTTTCCTACACTTCATTCGCGCTCGTGTATTTTCGCTGCACGTACCGAATGGCTTGCTGTCCCACTCACACTCATGGCCTTGACGATGTCGGTTGCCGGCGTGCTCTCCAGAGGTTTTTATGCTTAAAGCGATAGTTGTGGACGATCATCCGTTCATTCGCTCTTCGGTCAAGATGCTGCTCAAACAGGAACAGTTCGACGTCGTGGCCGAGGCGGACAACGGCGCCGACGCTGTGCAACTGGCCCGTGAACACGCTCCGGACCTGATAATTCTGGATATCGCCATGCCCAAGCTCGATGGGCTGGAAGTGATTTCGCGTATCAGTGCACTGGGGCTGTCGAGCAAGGTGCTGGTGCTGACCTCGCAATCGGCGCTTTTCTATTCCATGCGCTGCATGAAGGCCGGCGCCGCTGGCTATATCTCCAAAACCAACGATCTTGATGAGCTGATCAAAGCCATCAAGGCTGTGATGGACGGCTATACCTTCTTTCCCAATCTGGCCACCAGTTCGGTGCGGCGAAGCGATGTTGATGCCACCGATCTTGAACTCATCCAGAGCCTGTCCGATCGTGAGCTGACGATCCTGCAACAGTTATCCAACGGGCTGAGCAACAAGGAAATTGGTGAAGCGATGTTGCTGAGCAACAAAACCGTCAGCACTTACAAGACCCGGCTGATCGAGAAGCTCAAGGTCAAGTCGGTGGTGTACCTCGCCGATTTTGCCAAGCGCAATAACCTTGTCTAGATGAATACTTCTTTCAGAAAGTGCTTCGCGGGGCTGTTGCTGTCTGGTTTGCTGCTAGCCGGCAATGCTTTTGCCGCTGAGCCTGAAACATTGCAATTGCTTGGGCGTTCGACGGTCGATGAATATGCGGTTTCACTCGACGAGTCGGACTGGAGCTGGTTGCGGCATCGCAAAGCATTGTTGCTGGGCGCTTCGGCTCCCGATTACTCACCGTTTGGCATTACCACCAATGACAATGACTACGAAGGTCTGACGGCCGACTATGCGCAGTTGATCGCTCAGTTGCTGCATATCAAGGTCGAGGTGCGCCGGTTTGAGTCGCGCGACGAGGTGCTGGCTGCGCTTAAAAACGGTGAGATCGATTTGCTTGGCACCGCCAATGGTTACGAGGCAGTTGATCCCGACCTGGCAGTTTCCAGGCCCTACGCCGACGATCAGCCGACGTTGCTGACCCGCATCGGCGAGAACCAGGATCTGCCGGTGGATCTGGCTGGCAAGCGTGTGGCGATGCTCTATCACTACTTGCCACCAGAAGTGGTGAAGGCGTTCTATCCCAAGGCCACCCTCCAGTTGTATCCCTCGACCTTGAGCGCTATCGGTGCGGTGGCGTTCAGTCAGGCGGACGTGTACCTGGGCGACTCGATCAGCTCCAACTACCTGATCAGCAAGAATTACCTCAATAACGTACAGCTCAGTGATTTCTCGCGGCTGGAAGTGCAGCCATTCGGCTTTGCTGTGTCTCGTGGCAACGACCGACTGTTGCGTATCCTCAATGCAGCGCTGGACACGATTCCCACCACTGAGCGCATGAGTATTTTGCGCCGATGGAGTGCGGGGGGCGCGACCATGCCCGGGCGACAGACCCTGCACTTCAGCGTCAGCGAGCAACGCTGGCTGGAGCGTCACCCCAGGATAAAAGTGGCGATCAATGAGAACTTTCTTCCGCTGACGTTCTTCGACAATGAAGGCAATTTTCGTGGCATCAGTGCCGATGTGCTGGCCAAGATCAGTCTGCGCACCGGCCTGAAGTTCGACGTACAACGTGCTGAGTCGGTCGGTGATCTGGTCGATCAGGTAACCAGCGGCAAGGCCGACATGCTCGCCGCGTTTACCCCCAGTACCGAGCGTGAAGGCGCTTTACGTTTCACCCGGCCTTATCTGACCAACCCGTTCGTACTGGTCACGGCCAGCGGCGAGGGGACTCCCCAGACCCTTGACCAAATGGCCGGCAAGCGTCTGGCATTGATTCACGGCAACGTGTTGCGCGAATACCTTGTAGAGCAGTTTCCCCAAGTGCACTTGGTGACGGCGAAAAATGCTGCCGATGCGATGAACATGGTTGCCAAGGGCGAGGTCGATGGTGCGATCAACTCCTTGCTCAATGCCCGATACTTGATCTCCCGCCAGTATCGCGGCCGGCTGCAAATCACCAGCACCGTGGGGACCCGGCAGGCGCGTATAGCGCTGGCGACCGATCGCGGTGCGCTGGAGTTGTACTCGATTCTCGACAAGGCGCTGTTGAGCATTTCCCCTGAAGAAATGGATGAGCTGACCAACCGCTGGCGCACTGAAGTGGTGGTCGACGACAGTTATTGGCTGCGCCATCGCAGCACGATCATTCAAGGGTTCGTCATCGCCGGTGTGTTGTTGCTAGTGGCGTTCGGGTGGATTGCTTACCTGCGCATGCTGATGCGCAAGCGGCGCCAGGCTGAAATCGCTCTCAACGACCAGATGGAGTTCATGCGCGTGTTGATCGACGGCACGCCGCACCCGATCTATGTGCGCGACCGCGAAGGACGGCTGGTGACGTGTAACAGCGGTTACCTGCAAGTGTTTGGCGTTGAGCGCGAGTCAGTGATCGGTAAAACCGTGACCGACGGTGTGCTGAGTGACGCTGTCGAGGCACAGGGCTATGCGAACGATTACCGGCAAGTCATGGATGAAGGCGTGCCGCGAATTGAGGACCGCAAGCTCAGTCTGGCAGACGGTCGCCTACTGACCATTTATCACTGGATGCTGCCCTACCGTGGCAGTGATGGCGAAGTCAGCGGCATGATTTCCGGCTGGATCGATGTCAGTGAACGTCTGCAACTGTTGCACGAACTGCGCATTGCCAAGGACGGCGCCGACGATGCCAACCGGGCCAAGACCACGTTCCTGGCGACCATGAGTCATGAGATCCGCACACCGATGAATGCCGTGATCGGAATGCTTGAACTGGCCATGAAAAAAGCCGATCAGGGCGTCATGGATCGTTTCGCCATCGAGGTGGCCTCGGGCGCGGCGCGGGGCTTGCTCGATCTTATTGGCGACATTCTCGACATCGCACGGATCGAATCCGGCCGGTTGTCGCTGGCACCGGAGCGGGCCAATCTGCGTGAGCTGATCGAGTCGGTGGTGCGGATATTCGAAGGCTTGGCGCGACAAAAACAACTGCGCCTGCAACTGGATCTGGATGCGCTGACCAACGTAGACGTCTTGATCGATCCGCTGCGCTTCAAGCAAGTGCTGTCGAACCTGTTGAGCAATGCGATCAAATTCACCGAGGTGGGTCACGTCGTATTGCGCGTGCGGGTAGAACCTGCGGCTGACCAGGATCGGTTGGCGCTATGCCTGCGGGTCGAAGACAGTGGTCGCGGGATATCCGTCGAAGACCAGCAACGGCTGTTCACGCCGTTCACCCAGGCTGGCAACCATGGCCAGTCTGCGCAGGGTGGTTCCGGGCTGGGTCTGGTGATCAGCCGCACCTTGTGCGAAATGATGGGTGGCTCGCTGACGATGCACAGTTTGCTTGGGCAGGGCACACAGATTGAGGTGCGCCTGAGTTTGCCCACCTTGCAGCCCTTGGCCCGCGTTGCGGTGGCCGAGATTGAACCGGTTGCGGTCAGTCGTGCGCTGAATATCCTGGTGATCGATGACTATCCGGCCAACCGTTTGTTGTTGTCCCAGCAACTGACTTATCTGGGACACCGGGTCACGGACGCTGAAGACGGCGCCCATGGTTTGCGGGCCTGGCGCAACGAGTCTTTCGATGTGGTCATCACCGATTGCAACATGCCGATCATGAACGGCTACGAACTGGCGCGGGCGATACGCGACGAAGAAACCGCACGAGCGTTGCCACGCAGCCTGGTGCTGGGCTTCACCGCCAATGCACAGGCCGAGGAGAAAGTGCGTTGTGCGGATGCGGGCATGGACGATTGCCTGTTCAAGCCCATCAGCCTCAAGGATCTGAACGCGCGTCTGGCTTCGGTTACGCCTCACGCCCGACCTGCAACTGAAGATGAAAATGCCGGCATGGCGGACGGTGGCGTTGATTTTGATGTGAGCAGTCTTGAGCAACTGACCCGCGGTGACCGGGCGTCAATCAAGAGCCTGCTGACGGATCTGGCCACCAGTAATGACGACGACATGGCCAAACTTTTGCGCTTGTTCTCACAGCATGATTTGCCAGGGTTGGCTGACCTTGCACACCGGGTCAAGGGGGGCGCGCGGATCATCAAGGCGCAGTCGCTGATTCAGGCCTGTGAAGCCTTGGAAACCGCCAGCGAAGGTCTGGATTCGGCAGTGTTGACCGAGGCGGTAGACGCGCTGCAGCAAGCCATGGAACGCCTTGCTGCGCAATTGGAAACCTACCTGGAGCACTGATCGCAGGTCGCTGGAATTTTTAAGGTTTGAACGTCGATATTTGCGAATTTTCCTACATTCGCCAATGACCCTCCCTCGTTAACGTGCAGTGGACTCAGCGTAAGGCTGATTCAGACAACGGGCGATCGACAGGGGCCGTCAGCGCAACGCTGAAGGCCCCTGTCGAAGCGCCGCACGCAACGAGAAAGGTCATTGCTTTCCGGTAACCCCGAACCCTTCACGCTGCGTGTCATCCCACTTTTTTATTGTTTGGAGCAGTTGATGAACGTTCAACATCTGTCTTCCCGTGCGCGACTGTCGATCAGCGTGCTGGTTGTAGCGGCAGCCTTGAGTGCCTGTGCCAGCGCACCGATTCCGGAGCAACAGATTTCGCTGTCCAAAGAGGCGGTCAATCGTGCCGTTTCGGCAGATGCGACCCAATATGCCCCGCTGGAAATGAAGGCGGCGCAGGACAAGATGTTCCTGATGGAGCGCGCCTTGGGCGAGAAAAATTACCCGCAAGCCAAAGTGCTGGCCGAGCAGATCGAAGCTGACGCCAACCTGGCCGAGCGCAAGGCGCGGGCTGTGAAGTGGCAGAAGCAATTGACGGACGCCCGTAGCGGCATCCAGGTGCTCAAGCAGGAAATGCTGCAAGACCCGGTGACCGGTTTCAATCCGCCTGCCAGTGCTCAATAAGGAAAAGCCCCATGCAGACTTTCAAATTACTGCCAGCCGTTTCCCTGTCGGCCCTGATGCTTGCCGGTTGCGCTACACCGCCGGAAAACCCGCAATTGCTGCAAGCCCGTGCGCAATTTGCCTCCCTGCAACAAAAAGCCGAGTCAAACACCCTAGCGGCGATCGAAACCAAGGATGCGTTCACTGCGCTGAACAAGGCCGATCAGGCTTCCCTGAAGGATCGCAAGGCGCCGGATGTTGATCAGTTGGCCTATTTGGCCAGCCAGAAAATTGCTGTGGCCGAGCAGACCATTGTGGGGCGCCAGGCTGAAGCCGGTCTGAAGAAGATCGACGCCGAACGCACTCAGGTGCAACTCGATGTCCGTACCCAGCAGCTCAAGGCCTTGCAAGCGCTGAAGGCCAAGAAGACCGATCGCGGAGAGGTGGTGACCTTCGGTGACGTGTTGTTCGACACTGGCAAGGCTGATTTGAAGTACGGCAGCCAGCGTCAGTTCCAGCAACTGGCTGACTTCCTTGCCAACAACCCGGAGCGCAAGGTACGGGTGGAAGGCTTTACTGACAATGTCGGCAACGAGGCCTCCAATCAGGTGCTGTCCGAGCGCCGCGCGTCTTCTGTCGCCAGTGCGCTGTCGCAATTGGGGGTGGATCGTCGGCGTATCGTGACCCAGGGCTTTGGCGAGGAATTCCCGGTGGCTGACAACGGCAGCGCGGCAGGACGCCAACACAATCGGCGGGTCGAAGTGATTCTGTCCAATGGGGCAGAGGTGGTGGGCGCGCGCCACTGATTGCACTCGTAAAGCCGTATACCCGCTCTCTCATGAGGAGAGCGGGTTTGCTGCAAGTGTTGTGCTTACGCTAGACGAATGCTTGTGATACCGCTCATTTGCTTCGGAAATTTCCTACAAATGTAGGGAAATTTCCTACTCGGCAAGTTCTCTTCGATCTCTAAATTACAGACCTCAACTGAGCCGGCGGCCTTCCATCAGTCGCCGCTCAGCCCCTATGCCATTGGCATTTCCACTGTCGATCCGGCAGTACGAATGAGGTACTGAACATGAAGATGATCAACTCCAAACAGAACACCGCATTGACACTTTCGCCCCTTGCCCTGGCCATTTTCCTGTTGCTGCCGGCACAGGCGAATGCGTTCACTTCAACGGTTGATAACGGCGCTGTAGTCGATGGTGAAACCGTGGTCGGTGGCACGCAGATTATCGGCACCAACGGTACGGCCAACAACACGTTGATCGAAGTCACCGGGAGTCAGACGGTTTTTCAGAACGGCGTGTCGAATGACGCCACTGTCAACGGCGTCCAGGACGTTCAGAGTGGCATTGCCAACCGCAGCATCGTTAACTCCGGCGGCTCTCAGGTGGTGGGCATCTCCGGTGTGGCCAACGACACTATTCTGAAAGGTGGCGCACAGACGGTGCAAACCACGACAGGGCGGGCCAACCGTACCGTGATCAATCAGAATGGCGTTCAGACCCTGACTGTCGGGGGCTCTGCAGCTGACACCGTCATCAATAGTGGCGGGCTGCAGGTGTTGACCAATCAGGGCGTGGCGCGAGACACCCTGATCAACAGCGGTGGGGAGCAGAGTCTGCAAATAGGCATGTTCGGCGGCACGGTGGCAACCGGTACACGCATCGACGGTGGCTTGCAGAGTGTCTATGACACCGCCACGGTCAACAACAGCACCGTGAGCAATGGCGGGCGAATCAATCTCTACAAGGGCGCGCAGGCCAACGGGCTGGTCGCGGACGCAGGCGGTACCGTTAATGTCATGGAGAACGGCGTGAAAACCGTTGACTCCCTGACACTCAATGGCGGCAGTGTTGCCTTTGTGCCAAGTACGGATGGCAGCTTCAAGACATTCACTGTCAATGCATTGTCCGGCAGCGGCAACATCCTGATGAACACCGATATCGCCAATCAGCAAAGCGATTTGCTGGTGGTGCAGGGGGCTGGCCTGGCGAGTGGCGATCATACGTTGATCGTGGGTGACTCCGGTCATGAACCCGCGGCTATGGACGGGCGTCTGGTGCTGGTCGATACCCAGGGCGGCAGTGCGAAATTTGGACTCTACGGTGGCCATGTCGATGCCGGCGCGTTCCGCTACACCTTGCAGCAACAGGGTGATGACTGGGTGCTGGCCAGTGGCAGCAGCGATCCCGTCGTTCCGGTCACGCCTGCCGATCCAGAACAGCCTGTCGCCCCGGTAACACCTGTCAATCCAGTGACGCCTGTCGATCCAGCCAAACCACTGGAGCCGGTGACGCCGCCGACGCCGGTCAACCCACGGCCGGAAAACCTCTCAAAGGGCACTAACGCCGCCATCGCCGCGCACACGGCTGGCGCCAGTCTGTGGAGTGCGCAAATGAATGCGCTGGTCAAACGTCTGGGTGAATTGCGCATGGGGCAGGACGACGGTGGTATCTGGACGCGTGCCATCGGTAAGCGCTTCGATGTCAGCGAGAACTCCAGCCGTGCTTACACCCAGGACGTCAGTGGTCTGGAAATCGGTGCTGATAAGGCATTCGCGCTCGACAGCGGCAAAGTCTATGTCGGTGCCATGGTCGGCACGGCCCGTTCGGACCTGAACTTCGGCGAGGGCGCCTCGGGTGAGATCGAGAGCCGCATGTTCGGCCTCTATGCCACCTATTTGAACGACAACGGCGTCTATGTGGACAGCGTGTTGAAGTACAGCCGCTTCGATAACGACATCAAAACCCCGAGCAATCTGGGTGATTCGGTAAAAGGTTCCTACAGCACCAATGGTGTGGGTGCCGACATCGAGATCGGCAAACGCATCGCGCTCAAAGATGGCTGGTTCGTTGAGCCGCAGGTGGAAATCACGGCCACTCAGACTCAGGGCGCGAGCTATACCGCCAGCAACGGTCTGCGGGTCAAGACCGATAATCTGAATTCGCTGCAAAGTCGTGTCGGTTCGCTCTTTGGTCGCAGTCTGGAACTGAGTAACGGTATGAAGGCCCAGCCATACGTCAAAGCATCCTTCATTACCGAGCACGCGGGCAGCAGCAAGGTCACCGTCAACGGCAATAAATTCGATGCGAAATTGCCGGGTAGCCGTGTGGAAGTCGGGTTCGGTGGCGTGTTGCAAGTCACGGAGAAAAGCAAGATTTCTCTGGATGCCGAGTACGCCAAGGGCAATGGTATCGAACAACCGTTCGGTGTCAGCTTGGGTTATCGCTATCTCTGGTAAGAAAAAAGGCGGCGCCGGGTAGTCCCAGCGCGTCTTTATTAAGGGAATTCGTATGCGTCTTGGGCGATTTTCAGAACTTTCTTACATAGATCGTCGAGCCTTTTGATTAGCGTGATCTACCTTCACGCCATTGTTGAAATCACATGCCCTACAAATGCTGGCGAATCCTGATCGTCGAAGATCAGCCTTATCTGCGTAGCAGAATCGAGAAGTCTCTCAAGGAGCTGGGTTGCCGCAGGCTTACTCCCGCACAGTCCTTTCGGGAGTTGCTGGGCTTGACTCATTACTCGCACGATCCTTTCGAAGGCTTTGAACTGATGATCATCAATGGCGAACTGTTAGCGGCTACGGGGATTGATCCGGTGCGATTCTTCCTCAGCAACCCGCAGATTCGCCACGGTGTGATCCATGACGCACGTCGGGGTCAGTTAAGGGCTGAGATGATCCATGCCAGCCAGCGACGTCAATTGAGCCTCATACAGACGCCTGACCGGCAGTCCCTGGACGCCGTGCTTATGTCTCTTCGCGCTTAGGAAATTTCCTACGCATTTTGGGATCTTTCTTAGAGTATTCAGGCCTCTGATTCCACAAAATTGTGTTGCCCCTCAACAGATGAGTCGATCGCCATGCCCACTTTGCCGCTCCGTGTCCTGGTTCTAGAAGATCACACCTTCCAGCGTTCCGTAGCGGTGAGCATGCTCCAATCGCTGGGATGCCGAGAGGTGTTCGAGGCCGGTGACGGCGCCCAGGCCCTGGCGGTGCTGGAAACCGTCGGGCCGGTGGATGTTGCCCTGTGCGACTTACAAATGGAGGGCATGGACGGCCTCGAGTTTTTGCAGCGGGTGGGCGCTTCGGGGCAGGTCAAGTCGGTCATCATCAGCAGCTCGCTGTCGGCCGATCTGCGGCGGGCGGTGCATCAAATGGTGACGTTGCTTGGACTCGAATTGTTGGGCGATGTGGGCAAACCATTGCATGTGCAGGTGTTGCAGGATTTGTTGAGAAAGGCCCTCGTCAGGCCGGTCAGTCAGCCGCCACCGATCAGCGCCAATACGCTGGCCAACGAAGACGCGGTGCGCGAGGCCTTGGCTGAGCGGCAGTTACACGCCTGGTATCAACCCAAATTCAATCTGCTGACCGGAGACGCCAGTGGTGTCGAAGTCCTGTGCCGCTGGCAGCATCCGACGCAGGGGATCATTTCGCCGGCGGTTTTCATGCCTGTGCTGGAGCGATGCGGCTTGCTCGACGAATTGTTGTTTTACCAAATAGATGAGGCGTTGACGTTGCAGTGCAGCGCCAGGGCGCAAGGCTTTGTGTTGAACATGGCGTTCAATCTGCAGGCCTCTCAACTTGCCAGCAGCGATTTGACGGCAACCATCCGGAACATACTGGCCAGTCACGCGGCTCCCGGTTCAAATCTGACCTTCGAACTGACCGAAAGCGGCCTGCTGGAAGCACCGGCCACCAGCCTGGAAAGCCTGGTGCGCTTACGAATGATGGGCTGTCGCTTGTCTATCGATGACTTCGGCGCTGGATTTTCCTCGTTGCAACGCCTGTGTCAGTTGCCCTTCAACGAGATCAAGCTTGACGCTGATTTCATTCGTAACCTTGAGCACGAGCCACGTTGCCGGGCGGCGATCAGCAGCACGCTGGCGCTGGGCGAGACCCTGGGCATGACAGTGGTGATCGAGGGCATCGAGACCGATGTGCAGCGCCGTGAACTGTTGGCACTCGGTTGCACGCAAGGTCAGGGCTACTGGTACGCACGGCCGATGGCCGGGGCCGATTTCTTGAGGTGGCTGCAACAGCGCAGCGTGGTGCAGAGCTCGGAAAAATGAGCGGTTTTTTAGGAAAATTCTTACAGATAGCGTCTCGGGGCTTGCGTAGGCTTGCCGCCTTCAGAAACCGTCACCACCAGGAGATCAAGCATGATCAATAAAACCCTGCGCATCCTGATCGCCGACTCGCAGCATTTTCACCGGATGAACGTCGAACGTCTGTTCAATGGCCTCGATTACTACCGTGTTGCCCCTGTGCAGAGCCTTGTCGAGTTGCTGACCCTTGTGGAGTACGGCTGTGAACCGTTTGACGTGGTCGTCATCAATGCCGAACTGACGGCCGGCTCACTGGACCTGCCGGGTTTTCTGCTGGAAAACCCGCAGGTCCGTCACGCGTTGATATACAACGATCCTTCGGCGCCGCTGCAGTTGGCTTCGGGGTTCGCCCAGGAAAACGTGCAAGTCAGTCACGCGGCGTTACCCAATGCGCAAGCGATCAGGCACTTGATGTCGCGGGTCGAGGCATCCACCGAGCATCAATCGTCAGCCTGGAACCAGGATCAGTTTGTGCGAAGTCGAGCCCACGCATAAAAATACGTTTGCCGCAACTGTCAGGTCTGACAGGTGATTCGCTTTCCGTTCCGTGCAACAGTCGCTGCGCAACCACTGAGTCTGGATGAGCCCATGCCGGTGGTCCTATCGCCAGATTTTGCACTGGGAGTGGGTATGAAGTCTGCGCTGATCGTCGACGATCATCCGGTGGTGCGCGCCGCCATCCGAATCGTGCTGCAAACCGAGGGTTTCAAGCAGATCCACGAGGCGTCCAGTGGCAACGAGGTGCTGCCATTGATCCGTGAGCACAAACCCCGACTGGTCGTGCTAGACCTGCGTTTGCCGGTGCTTGACGGGTTGGATGTACTGGCGCGAATCAAGGCCAGCGACCTTGACTGCCGAATTCTGGTCTTCAGTTCCCACGATCCCTTGTTTTACCAGGAACGTTGTCTGCGTGCGGGGGCGATGGCCTACGTGACCAAGACCAATCAGTTGCAACAACTGCATAAAGCCATTCAGGCGGTGATGTCGGGCTACACCTATTTTTCCGCGCTGCCGGACAATGTCAGCGCACTGAACGCCGTGCAAACCACGGAAAAGCAGATGGTCGATCAACTCTCTGACCGGGAGTTGAGCATTTTTGTGCAACTGGGGCAGGGCAGAGCCAACAAGACGATTGCCGAGGACATGCACCTGAGTCACAAGACCGTCAGTACCTACAAAACCCGTCTGATGAAGAAGCTTGGGGTCAGCTCGGCGGTGCACTTGCGCGATTTCGCCAAGCGCAATCATTTGCTCTGAGCGCCGGGTCATGAGGCTGGTATTACGGATTTGCTGGCTGTGGCTGAGCCTTGTGGCCGCCTGTTGGGCGAGTGAACCGCCGCAGCGGCTGGAGGTGCTGACCCGCACCGATCTGCAAAGCGTCCAGCTTGCTCTGGACGAGCAGGATCGGCAAAGGCTGCGTCAGCACGCGGTGTTGCGCATGGGCGTGTCCGGGCCTGACTATCCGCCGTTCGAGATCACCCGCAATCAGCATGAACTGGAAGGGCTCACGGCCGATTACGCCGATCTGCTGGCGCAACTGCTCGGCATCGGCATCGAGGTCCGGCGCTATGCCAACCGCAATGCGGTGATGGCTGCGCTCAAACGCGGTGATGTCGATCTGTTGGGTACGTCCAACAGTTTTGAGGTCGCTGACCCGCAAATCATGCTGTCTCGGGCCTATGCCGACGACCAGCCGATGCTGGTGACCCGGCTCGGTGAAACGTTGCCGGTGAATCTGGCCGGCAAGCGTGTCGCCATGGTCGAAGACTATCTGCCGCTGGCGAGCGTGCAGGCGTTTTATCCCGAAGCGCTCGTGCAGCGCTACCCTTCGGCGATGGATGCCCTCGGCGCAGTGGCGTTTGGCGCAGATGACGTTTATCTGGGCGACTTCATCAGTGCCAACTACTTGATCAACACCAATTATCGCAACGACTTGCAATTGGCCGGGCCGTCGGGGCTTGATGCCAATCCGTTCGGCTTTGCGCTGTTGCGAACCGATGTGCGCCTCAGGCGCCTCGTCGACAAGGCGTTGGCGAGCATTCCCATGGAGCATCGTCTGCGCATAGAACAGCGTTGGAGCGCGGGTCTCGCCGAGATGGCCGAACAGACGCAGGTGCAACTCAGTACCGCAGAGCTGCAATGGCTGGGCCAACACCCTGTGGTGCGAGTCGGCGGCATCGAAGATTTCGCCCCGCTGACGTTCTTTGATGCAGATGGCCGTTTCAGTGGGCTTTCGGCGCAATTGCTGAACTTGATCAGCCAGCGTAGCGGGCTGCATTTCGAGATCGTGCGCGGGGGCTCGCTGGACCGGCAGATCGAGCAAC
Organism: Pseudomonas sp. NPDC087614; assembly: GCF_044743485.1. Taxonomy (NCBI): domain Bacteria; kingdom Pseudomonadati; phylum Pseudomonadota; class Gammaproteobacteria; order Pseudomonadales; family Pseudomonadaceae; genus Pseudomonas; species Pseudomonas sp. NPDC087614. The sequence goes on from NZ_JBIUWN010000005.1 coordinate 94,659, forward strand.
TGAAGACCGAGGCGCTTGACGTGTTGCCCGTGGTGACACCCAGCAGTGAGCGTGAAACCGAACTGCAGTTCACCCGGGCCTATCTGAACAATCCCTTTGTGCTGGTCAGTGCGGCCACTGCGCAGAGCCCTCGCAATCTCGACGACTTGGCGGGCAAGCGCATGGCGATTTATCGTGGTCACCCATTGCGCGCTTATCTGCTGGGGCGCGTACCCGCGATTCACCTGGTCGAAGTCAAAAGTCCCGCCGAAGGTATGGCGCTGATCGCCAAAGGCCAAGTGGACGCGACGGTCAGCTCGTTGCTGGTGGCGCGTTATCTGATTGCCCGCCAGTACCGCTCGCGTCTGCGCATTACCGGTACCGTGGGTGATCAACCCGCCCGTATCGCGCTGGCCACTTCGCCGCAGGCGCCAATACTGCATTCGATCCTGAACAAGGCACTGCTGAGCATCGCCCCGCAGCAGATGGACGAACTGGTCGAGCGCTGGGGGCACGATGTGGTGGTGGAGGATAGCTATTGGCTGCGTCATCGCCGCATGATTGTCCTGGGATTTGTCGCGGCGGCGAGCCTGCTGTTACTGGCATTGGTCTGGATCGGTTTTCAGCGCAGGCAAATCCGCCAGCGTCAGCAATGGTTGCAGCAATTGCAGGAAGCCAAGGACGTTGCGGACGACGCCAATCGGGCCAAGACCACTTTTCTGGCGACCATGAGCCACGAGATCCGCACACCGATGAATGCGTTGATCGGCATGCTCGAACTGGCGCTGAAAAGGGCCGATGAAGGCGTGACTGATCGCTTGGCGATTCAGGTGGCCTCCAACGCCGGGCAACAATTGCTGGCCCTGATCGGCGACATTCTCGACATTGCACGTATTGAAAACGGGCATTTGTCCCTGGCCCCCGAACGGGCCAATCTGCGTGAACTGGTGGTGTCGGTATGCCGGGTTTTCGAAGGGCTGGCGCGCCAGAAGCGCTTGCTGTGGCAGATCGAGCTAGATGCCGGCAGTGACGTCGATGTGTTGATTGACCCGACGCGCTTCAAGCAAGTGCTGTCGAATCTGCTGAGCAACGCGATCAAGTTCACCGAGGAGGGCGAGGTGCGACTGTGGCTTGCGGTGACCGCAACATCGGCTGAGCGACTGGCGGTGAGAGTGGTCATCGAAGACAGCGGAATCGGTATCCGCGCACAGGATCGGCAACGGCTGTTCAGTCCGTTCGTTCAGGCCAGCAATAACGCGCAATCGGTGCGCAGCGGTTCCGGGCTGGGCCTGGTGATCAGTCGCAGCCTCTGCGAAATGATGGGCGGCGCGTTACGGCTGGACAGCGAACCCGGCCACGGAACGCAAGTTGAAGTCAGCCTTGAGTTGCCGCTGCTGGTCGCGCTCGCGCAGAACCCGGCGACCGCTCAAATCCTGGGCGCGCCGGTACACGCCCTGAGCGTTCTCGTGGTGGACGATCATCCGGTGAACCGATTGTTACTCGGCTGGCAGTTGAGTGAGCTGGGGCATGTCACGGTCGACACTGAGGACGGCCATCAAGCGCTGGAGTGTTGGCGGGCACAGCCGTTCGATGTGGTGATCACCGACTGCAACATGCCCCGGCGCAACGGCTATGAACTGGCACGATCAATCCGTGACGAAGAAGCCGCGAGCGGCCGTGCCTCTTGCCTGATTCTGGGTTTCACCGCCAACGCGCAGGTCGAGGAGAAGGTTCGCTGTCTTGAAGCCGGCATGGACGAATGTCTGTTCAAACCGATCCGTTTGCACGATCTGCAGCAGGCCCTGAATGGCGCGAGCCAATGCGCGAGCGATGTCGATTCGACCGAGCATATTGCCCTGACAGAAATCGACTTGAGCACACTGGAGCAAATGGCCGGCGATGATCTCGCGTTGATCGCGCGCCTGCGTGACGAAGTGTTGAACAGTCTGCATCACGACCTGCAACGACTTGACGATTTGAACGCCAGGGACGACCACGCTGGGCTGCGCGAACTGGCCCATCACATCAAGGGCGGAGCACAGATGGTGGGCGCGGAGCGGGTAGTGTCGGCGTGCGCTGATCTTGAGCAGGCTTGTCGAGAGGCCGAAGCCGTCGTCATTATCGTGGCGATCAATGCGTTGCGCGCGGCCATGCACGGCCTCGCGCAACGTCTTCAGGCCTGAGCCGATTAATCCCAGTCGGGCGCAAGGCCTTTGGGGCTGGTCAGGCGATGGCCGCGATCCAGCGTGGCGATTTGCGCCATGTCGGCGTCGCTCAAGGTCAGTGTGGCTGCGCCGAGGTTGCTTTGCAGGTTGGTGCGTTTGGTCGATGACGGGATCACCGCATACCCCGATTGCATGGCCCAGGCTAGCGTGACTTGCGCCGGGGTGGCGTGCAGGCGTTCGGCAATTTGTTCAATCACGGGATCCTTGAGCACTTCACCGTAAGCCAGGGTCATGTACGACGTGATCTGGATGCCCTGGCTGTTGGCGAACGCGGCCACTGTGCGGTTTTGCAGGTAGGGATGCAGCTCGATCTGGTTGGTTGCGATGTGCTCGGCGCCGACGGTAGCAATCGCTTGTTTCATCAGGTCGATGGTGAAGTTGGAAACGCCGATCTGCCGGGTCAGGCCCTGACGCTTGGCTTCAAGCAGGGCGCCCATGAACGCCTCGACCGGTACTTGACCATCCGGCGAAGGCCAGTGGATCAGCGTCAGGTCGAGGTAATCGGTCTGCAGTTTTTGCAGGCTTTCCTTGAGGCTGTCGATCAAGCGATCCTTGGCAAAGTTGGCGACCCAGATCTTGCTGGTGATGAACAGGTCTTCGCGGGCGATGCCGCTGGCAGCGATGGCTTGGCCGACGTCGGCTTCGTTTTCGTAGATCTGCGCGGTGTCGATCACCCGGTAGCCGAGTTCAAGGGCGGTACTCACCGAATCAATGACCACCTGGCCTTGCAGGCGAAACGTACCAAGACCGAAAGCGGGAACAGACATGAAGGACTCCAGGGTTGCAGTGGGAATGGACAGGAGTATCCGCGTCTGCATCCACAGGAAAAACCGTGGATGGGACAAAGCACCTTTGACCTCAGGGCATGAATCTTTTCGGATGTTTGTGTTGTCTGGGCCTTTCGCCAGTGCATCGTTCAGGAGATAGAACGCAGAGGCCGATTTTTGCCGTCTAGTGCATTAATAGTCATGGATTTAAGCTTAATCCATCGCCTCACTCACCCTATTGGAGCCCTCCATGAAAAACATCATCGGTATCTACACCAGCCCTCGGGGCCATTGGGTCGGCGATGGTTTTCCGGTTCGCACACTGTTTTCCTACGACAGCATGGGCAAACACATCAGCCCGTTCCTGCTGCTCGATCATGCCGGTCCCGCCGAATTCACCCCGACCACCGAGCGACGCGGCGTCGGCCAGCATCCTCATCGCGGTTTTGAAACCGTGACCATTGTTTACGACGGCGAAGTGCAGCACCGCGACTCGACCGGCAGCGGCGGCACCATCGGCCCCGGCGATGTGCAATGGATGACGGCTGCTTCCGGGATTTTGCATGAGGAATTCCACTCCGAGAATTTCGCCAAAACCGGCGGCAGTCTGGAGATGGTCCAGTTGTGGGTCAACCTGCCGGCCAAAGACAAAATGGCCGCGCCGGGTTACCAGACGATTCTCGATAGCGAGATCCCGAACATCGAGCTCAAGGACAACGCCGGCAGCCTGCGCCTGATCGCCGGTGAGTTCGAAGGCCATCAAGGCCCGTCGCGCACCTTCACGCCAATCGATGTGTGGGACTTGCGTCTGAACGCCGGCAAGTTGCTGACGCTCGATCTGCATGAGGGCCGTAACACCGCATTGGTGGTGTTGAAAGGTTCGGTGCAGGTCAACGGTCTGCAAATTGCGTGCGAAGGGCAGTTGGTGCTGTTCGAGCGCCACGGCCATCAACTGACCCTCGAAGCCAGCCAGGACGCGGTGGTGTTGCTGCTCAGCGGCGAGCCGATCGACGAACCGATCGTCGGCCATGGCCCGTTCGTGATGAACACCGAGCAGGAAATTCATCAGGCCTTTGCCGATTTCCAGTCCGGACGGTTTGGTCGAATGCACGCTTGACGCCTTAATCGCTAAAAACTTTGTGGGAGCAAGCTTGTTCCCACGGGTTTCTTGTTGTCAGTGAATTCGTGCTCATTTTCTGAAGTCAATGACTCCTACACTGTCCCCAATCTGTGCGATCTTCTCGCGATTGGCCCCCCGTCGGAGTTGTTTGATGCTGTCTCTGCTGACCGAACACCCTTTGTTTTGCGCGTTGATCCTGATCCTGCTCGACCTCGGGCTGTGGCGTCTGATCAGCGCCCGTGGCAGTGAGTGGAAATTGCTGGTGCGGGTGCTGATTTTCAGTGTGTTCAGTGCGCTGCTCTTCAACGAAGGTCTCAACCCGCTGGAGCCTGCACCCTGGGCGGACAATGTGCCGCTGCACTTGTCGGCGACCGGGTTGCAGATTGCCTGGTGGCTGTTCGGCGCACGCACCCTGACGGTGTTGATCGGCGCGGTGATGATGCAGAGGGTCGGGCACACCGGGCGTTTGCTACAGGACTTGTTGGGTGCCGTGATCTTTCTGATCGCGATCATTGCGGCGTTGGCCTACGTGCTGGATCTGCCGGTCAAAGGTGTGCTGGCGACGTCTGGCGCTTTGGCAATCATCGTCGGTCTGGCCTTGCAGAGCACGTTGAGCGATGTATTTTCCGGGATCGTCCTCAACACCACCAAGCCGTATCAACTCGATGACTGGATCTCCATCGACGGCACCGAAGGTCGGGTCACCGACATCGACTGGCGCGCCACCCGCCTGCAAACCAGCCAGAGCAACATGGCGGTGATTCCCAACTCGCTGGCGGCCAAGGCCAAGATCATCAACTTCAGCCGGCCGAGCAACATGTTCGGCGTGGCCGTCAGTGTGCAAGTCAGCCCGCACGCGCGACCGAGCACGGTGATCGATGCGCTGGAGCGCGCGATGCAGGGCTGTCGTCAGCTTCTGGACACCCCAGCGCCGAGTGTGGCGCTCAAAAATGCTGGCAGCGATGGGGCAGAGTACGAAATCAATGGTTTCGTCGCGTCGATGGGCGAGAAACGTGTGGTGCGCAATCAACTGTTCGACCTGGCGTATCGGCACTTGCAGGCATCCGGGGTCAATCTGCTGTCGAGGGCCGAGCCTGTCGTGCCGGGCAATCTCTCGCGGCCGCGGGCGTTGCTCGACAGCTCACCGATTTTCTCGACGTTGCGTCAGGAAGAGAAAGACACCTTCAGCCAGAACATGACCCTGCAATCCTTCCGCGCCGGCGAGCAGATTCTGGGCGCCGGGGAGGTCAGCGATCACCTGTACATCATTGAATCCGGCGTGGTCACTGTGGCGCTGACCCGCCATGGCGCACCGTTCGAGTCCGCACGCATGGGGCCGGGCGAAGTGATCGGCGAGGCCGGCATTCTTTCCGATTCGTCGGTGCCCGCCACATTTACCGCCAAGACCTTTTGCGCGTTGTACCGCATCGAGAAGACTTACCTGAAACCGTGCCTGGATGCCCGCCACGACATCAGCGACGCGATGCAAACCTTGCTCGATTACCGTCTGTACAAAGCGCAATCCCTGACCGAGGACGCGCCGGTCATCGTGCCGAAAAAAGGCTTTTTGCAATGGTTGCGTCATCGCGCCTGAGTGGCTTGGCACTGGTGCGATTGCCTGCGGTATTTGTGTCTCAAGGATCGCCTCGGCATCTTTTGGGTTATTTTAGTCAGCCATCGGCGGAGCGATCCGCAGCCATATGCAAAAGGACTGGGCAATGAGCGAACCACGCCTGACAAATCTGAAAGGTTACCTGCGACGTCTCGGCTTCGATGCTCCACCCGCGCCGACGCTGGAGACCCTGCGCCAATTGCAGTTGCGCCACACGGGCGCGTTTGTCTTCGAGAACCTGTCGACGATCGGCGGTGAACCGGTGTTGATCGACCTTGCCTCTGTAGAGCAGAAAGTCCTGCACGATGGCCGTGGCGGTTACTGCTACGAACTCAATCACCTGTTTTTTGCCCTGTTGCTTGAATTGGGCTTCGATGCCCGGGCCATCAGTGGGCGAGTGGTGATGAATCAGCCTGAAGGTACCTGGACCGCACGTACGCACCGTCTGAGTCTGGTGACGTTGGATGGCGTGCGCTACATCACCGATGTCGGCTTCGGTGGCATGGTGCCAACTGCACCGTTGATGCTCGACACAGAGGCCGAACAAACCACGCCACACGAACCGTATCGCATCGAAAACCGTGCCGATGGCTACATGCTGCGCGCCAACGTTGCAGGTGAATGGCGCCCCATGTACCTGTTTGACCTGCAACGCCAGGAAGACATCGATTACACCATAGGCAACTGGTACGTCTCGACCCACCCGGAATCGCCGTTCTGCCAACGCCTTATGGTCGCGCGCACGGGTAACGGCTGGCGCAAGACGCTGAACAACGGCAGTTTCGCGATCCATCGCATGGGCTCCGCCAGTGAACGGCGGGAGGTGACGGATGTTGATGAGTTGATCGAGTTGTTGCAGCAGGAATTCGATCTTCGCCTGCCTCAACAACCGCGCCTGAGCCACGCGCTGGGGCGGATGATTGTCCCCGCCTGAAGCCTAGGGCTTCGCCTCTGGCTCCAGTACCCGGCGTATCTCCCCGACGGCCGCCGACAGCTTTTTCTCAAGACTCTTGAGGTCGGCGGCAGTAATACCTTTCTTGAACTGCCCGCAGTGGCCTGACTCGGCCGGGCCCTGACTCTCTGTGCCATTGAGCAAGGCGTGGCGCAGGGTGTTATTGATCACCGTCTGATACCCAAACCCCTCGTTTTCCGCCACGGTGCGAGCGGCCTCGATGACCGCGTCGTCGAGCATGATGGTGATGCGGGTTTTACCCTTGGTGGACGCCACGGCGCCGCGTTTGCCTTGAGAGAAGTCAAATTCGTCTTTCATCGATCAAGCCTCTAAAGAATATTGGCGACGCTCGCTTGGGGTGGCGACACGCGCAGAAATAATTCGAATGACATTGGCTTCGCGGTAACTGTACGCAACGACCAGCAAACGTCCCTTACCGTCGAGGCCCAGGGTGATCCAGCGTGGCTCTGCATGGTCGTTGTCCTCAATCGTCAGTGCGCATTCGTCGTGAAAGACCGGTTCGGTCTCGGCGAGGCTGACACCTTTGTGCTTGAGTTTGTTGGCCGCGTTCTTGCTTTTGTCGTACTGAATGTCGAATGACTTCATTATGCATACTTTATATGTATAAAAAAGGGCGCGACCACACCGTCGGTCGCCATGAGCACTTCAGCCTAGTGGGTGATGACGCAAGGTCAGACGGGGATGTGTTGCCGGATTTGTGGGGGGATGCGAGCAGCGGGATAGAAGGTTGGGTGGCTACCTATCCATTATGTGACTGGTAAGTTGTATACAACTCTATGGACATTTGTCACGACTATTGAATACAGTGTGCGCATAACAAAAACCAGGGACCCCCCCACCATGAAAACGCCCCATGTTTCACACCAACGGCCCGAGGATGAAAATCTCGGGGTCGGCGCGAATATGGCTTACGGCCTGCAACATGTTCTGACCATGTACGGCGGTATCGTTGCGGTGCCACTGATCATCGGTCAGGCAGCCGGGCTTTCGCCGGCAGACATTGGTTTGCTGATCGCTGCTTCGTTGTTTGCGGGGGGGCTGGCAACACTGCTGCAAACCCTGGGTCTGCCGTTCTTTGGCTGTCAGTTGCCGCTGGTACAAGGTGTGTCGTTCTCCGGCGTTGCGACCATGGTCGCGATCGTCAGCAGTGGCGGGGAGGGTGGCTTCCAGTCGGTGCTTGGCGCTGTGATTGCCGCATCCTTGATCGGCCTGCTGATCACTCCGGTGTTCTCGCGAATTACCAAGTTCTTTCCTCCCTTGGTGACCGGCATTGTGATCACCACTATCGGCCTGACGCTGATGCCGGTGGCCGCACGCTGGGCCATGGGCGGCAACAGCCACGCGCCGGACTTCGGCAGCATGCAAAACATCGGGCTGGCGGCGGTTACGCTGGTGCTGGTGTTGCTGTTGAGCAAGGTGGGCAGCTCCACGATCTCGCGTCTGTCGATCCTGTTGGCCATGGTGATTGGCACGGTACTGGCGGTATTGCTTGGCATGGCGGACTTCTCCAGCGTCACTCAAGGCCCGATGTTCGGCTTCCCGACGCCATTCCACTTCGGCATGCCGACGTTCCACTTCGCCGCGATCCTGTCGATGTGCATCGTGGTCATGGTGACGCTGGTAGAGACGTCGGCAGACATCCTCGCGGTCGGTGAGATCATCGGCACCAAGGTCGACTCCAAGCGTCTGGGCAATGGTCTGCGTGCGGACATGTTGTCGAGCATGTTTGCGCCGATCTTCGGCTCCTTCACGCAAAGCGCCTTCGCCCAGAACGTCGGGCTGGTGGCGGTGACAGGCATCAAAAGCCGTTATGTGGTGGCCACCGGCGGTATCTTCCTGGTGATCCTCGGCCTGTTGCCGTTCATGGGGCGGGTGATTGCGGCAGTACCGACATCGGTACTCGGCGGCGCAGGTATCGTGCTGTTCGGCACCGTCGCGGCGAGCGGTATTCGCACCCTGTCGAAGGTGGATTACCGCAACAACGTCAATCTGATCATTGTGGCCACCTCAATCGGTTTCGGCATGATTCCGATTGCCGCGCCGAACTTCTACGATCACTTCCCGAGCTGGTTCGCGACCATTTTCCACTCGGGCATCAGCTCGTCGGCGATCATGGCGATCGCGCTCAACCTGGCGTTCAACCACTTCACCACCGGCAACTCGGACCAGCAATCGGTGTTTGCAGCGGCGGAAGAGCGCACCCTGCGCTATCGTGATCTGGCGGCGCTGCGTGAGGGCGATTACTTCAGCGACGGCAAACTGCATGACTGCGATGGCAAGGAAGTGCCAGTGATCGAGCCTGATGCGGAGCATGACCATGGCCAAGGTGCGCCGAAGGTACAGGCGAAAAGCAGTGAGCATGTCTGACCGCTGACTGAATGCATAAGGCCGATCTGGAGACCGATCGGCCTTTTCGTTTCAAGGGAATAAGATATTTTCGAGCGGCCACAAAAAAGCCCCTGAATCTTTCGATTCAGGGGCTTTGCTATTTGGCTCCACAACCTGGACTCGAACCAGGGACCCAATGATTAACAGTCATTTGCTCTACCAACTGAGCTATTGCGGAATTGGTGCGTATGTTACTGATTCAAAAAGAGAAGTCAAGCATCGATTAGCAAAATAAGTGATTCACCGAGACGGACGGTGGTTTATCCGCGATTGGCGGTTACCAGAACAGCGCCGGAGGTCTACCATGGCCGCCCGGAAGTGATATCACGCGCTGCCGGCCATTCGCCGAAAAGGTACGCGCCATGAATCACTCGAGTTTCAAATTCCGCACAAGTGAGGTGTACGCATGAGCATTGCGCAAATCAGCCTGCCCAAAGGCGTCGGTCCACACGCCGAAAAACTCTTCGACGCGATCACTCAAGCCAGCAACGCTGAAGCGTTGAACCGTGCCGGTGGTAAGGCTGAGGGTTTTGTCCTCGGCCTGGAAAGCACCAAGGCGATCAAAAGCCAAATCGCCGAATCGCTGTATGTCGCCTATGACGATGCTGCCAGTCAGCGAGCGACTGAACTGGCTTAACTGCCGAAAGTCAGGGTGCCGAGCATCAGTGTGGTGTAAGCCGCAGTGGCCGCCAGTTGCACCAGCCATAGCGCCAGGCCACCGAGGAATACGCCGGCTGCGACTTGCAGGACCAGGTTATTGCCGCGTTTGGCCGGCTGGCGTGGAATGAAGTCATCCAGATCGTCACGGTCAGCGCGCAGGTTGTCGTTTTTCATGTGGGTTCTCTTCAGAAAACTCGGATATACACAAAACTTAATTGTGTGCAGTCTAGAGGGTATCGGGATTATTCCGGGGCAATAAAAAACGGGAAGCCCTAAGGCTTCCCGTTTTTCATCACGCTGCGAAATCAGATGACCTGAACAATCGCATCCGTTACAGCCTTGATGTTGCTCTGGTTCAATGCCGCCACGCAGATGCGGCCAGTGTCCAGGGCGTAGATGCCAAACTCGTTGCGCAGGCGGTGAACCTGTTCGGTGGTCAGGCCGGAGTAGGAGAACATGCCGCGTTGGCGACCGACGAAGCTGAAGTCACGCTGTGGCGCTTTTTGCGCCAGCAGGTCGACCATTTGCTCACGCATGCCGCGAATGCGCAGACGCATTTCTGCCAGTTCGGCTTCCCACTGAGCGCGCAGCTGCGGGCTGTTCAGCACGGCAGCCACGATGCTTGCACCGTGAGTTGGCGGGTTGGAGTAGTTGGTACGGATGACGCGCTTGACCTGCGACAGCACGCGTGCGCTTTCTTCTTTCGACTCGCTGATGATCGACAGGGCGCCAACGCGCTCGCCGTACAGGGAGAACGACTTGGAGAACGAACTCGACACAAAGAACGTCAGACCGGATTCAGCGAACAGACGCACGGCAGCGGCGTCTTCGTCGATACCGTCACCGAAACCCTGGTAAGCCATGTCGAGGAACGGCACGTGACCTTTGGCTTTGACCACGTCCAGCACGTTGTTCCAGTCCGCCGGAGTCAGGTCGACACCGGTCGGGTTGTGGCAGCAAGCGTGCAGCACAACGATAGAGCCGTTCGGCAGGGCGTTGAGGTCTTCGAGCATGCCGGCACGGTTCACATCGTGGGTGGCAGCGTCGTAGTAACGGTAGTTTTGCACCGCAAAACCGGCGGTTTCGAACAGCGCGCGGTGGTTTTCCCAGCTCGGATCGCTGATCGCCACGACAGCGTTCGGCAGCAGTTGCTTGAGGAAGTCAGCACCGATTTTCAGTGCGCCAGTCCCGCCGACGGCTTGAGTGGTGATGACGCGACCGGCGCCGATCAGCGGCGAGTCGTTGCCAAACAGCAGCTTTTGCACGGCCTGGTCGTAGGCAGCGATGCCATCGATCGGCAGGTAACCGCGCGAAGCGTGTTGAGCTGCGCGAACGGTTTCAGCTTCGATCACGGCGCGCAGAAGTGGAATTCGCCCCTCTTCGTTGCAGTAAACACCAACGCCCAGGTTGACCTTGGTGGTTCGGGTATCGGCGTTGAATGCTTCGTTGAGGCCCAGGATTGGATCGCGGGGTGCCATTTCGACAGCAGAGAACAGGCTCATTATTACGGCGGCTCTGAATGGAGAGTGGAGGGACGTGTCGCGCTCCAGCCGAATGCACTAGAGCGGTGCACAAACGGGGAGCTAGTATAGAGGCCATCACCGAGCAATGGCGACAGGCGAATTGGCTTTTGAGGTAAGTTTTTCTGATTATTTCTCGACCGTTAGTCTAATGGTCGTGTCAGAGTCTCTACCCGATGTAGGACGTTTGCCTTGAAAGGTGAGGCAATCGCCACCACATTGAGCAAAATCCAGGTTTTTTCTTGCGCGACAGCGGTCGTTTGCGCTCGTCCCCGTGGTGCTCCGCTTTGTTCGGAATGCCGCGATCCCAGAGGTGTTTATGTCCGAATTCCAGCTAGTCACCCGCTTCGAGCCCGCTGGCGATCAGCCAGAAGCCATCCGCCAATTGGTGGAGGGCATCGAAGCAGGGCTGGCGCACCAGACGCTGCTCGGTGTGACCGGCTCGGGCAAGACCTTCAGCATCGCCAATGTCATCTCGCAGATACAGCGCCCGACGCTGGTGCTGGCGCCGAACAAAACCCTCGCAGCGCAGTTGTACGGTGAGTTCAAGGCGTTCTTCCCGAACAACGCCGTCGAATACTTCGTTTCGTACTACGACTACTACCAGCCCGAAGCCTATGTGCCGTCGTCCGACACCTTCATCGAGAAGGATGCGTCGATCAACGACCACATCGAGCAGATGCGGCTGTCCGCGACCAAAGCGCTGCTGGAGCGCAAGGACGCGATCATCGTCACCACGGTGTCGTGCATCTACGGTCTGGGCAGCCCGGAAACCTATTTGAAGATGGTGCTGCACGTCGATCGCGGCGACAAACTCGATCAGCGCGCGCTGCTACGGCGTCTGGCTGACCTGCAATACACTCGCAATGACATGGATTTTGCCCGCGCGACCTTCCGCGTGCGCGGCGACGTGATCGACATCTACCCGGCGGAATCGGATCTGGAAGCGATCCGCATCGAACTGTTCGACGACGAGGTCGAGAGCATTTGCGCGTTCGACCCGCTGACCGGCGAAGTCATCCGCAAGATGCCGCGCTTCACCTTCTACCCGAAGAGCCACTATGTAACGCCGCGCGAGACTTTGCTCGACGCCATCGAGCACATCAAAGTTGAGTTGCAGGAGCGTCTGGAATACCTGCGCAGCAACAACAAACTGGTGGAGGCTCAGCGTCTGGAGCAACGTACCCGTTTCGATTTGGAGATGATCCTCGAGTTGGGCTACTGCAATGGCATCGAAAACTATTCGCGCTATTTGTCCGGGCGTCCGGCGGGTGCGGCGCCGCCGACCCTCTACGATTACTTGCCGGCCGATGCCTTGCTGGTGATCGATGAATCACACGTCAGCGTCCCGCAGGTCGGCGCGATGTATAAGGGCGACCGTTCGCGTAAAGAGACCCTGGTGGAATACGGTTTCCGTTTGCCATCAGCGCTGGACAACCGACCAATGCGTTTCGACGAGTGGGAAGGGGTCAGTCCGCAGACGATTTTCGTCTCGGCCACGCCGGGTAACTACGAAGCCGAACATGCGGGGCGGGTAGTGGAGCAAGTGGTGCGTCCGACCGGGTTGGTCGACCCGCAAGTGGAGGTGCGCCCGGCACTTACTCAGGTCGATGATCTACTCTCGGAAATCACCAAGCGCGTGGCGGTGGAGGAGCGGGTGCTGGTGACCACGCTGACCAAGCGCATGGCCGAAGACCTTACTGATTACCTCGCCGACCACGGCGTGCGCGTGCGCTATCTGCACTCGGATATCGACACGGTCGAACGGGTCGAGATCATCCGCGATCTGCGTCTCGGCACTTTTGATGTGCTGGTCGGGATCAACCTGCTGCGTGAAGGCCTGGACATGCCGGAAGTGTCGCTGGTGGCGATTCTTGATGCCGACAAGGAAGGCTTCCTGCGTTCCGAGCGCTCGCTGATCCAGACCATCGGCCGCGCCGCGCGTAACCTCAATGGCCGGGCGATTCTCTATGCCGATCGCATGACCGGTTCGATGGAGCGAGCGATTGGCGAAACCGAGCGACGTCGCGACAAGCAAATCGCGTTCAACCTGGAAAACGGTATCACCCCGAAAGGTGTGTTCAAGGATGTTGCTGACATCATGGAAGGCGCCACCGTGCCGGGCTCACGCAGCAAGAAGCGCAAGGGCATGGCCAAGGCCGCCGAGGAGAACGCCAAGTACGAAGCCCAATTGCGTTCACCAAGCGAGATCACCAAACGTATTCGTGCGCTGGAAGAGAAGATGTATCAGTTGGCGCGGGATCTGGAGTTTGAAGCGGCGGCGCAGATGCGTGATGAGATTGCCAAACTGCGCGAGCGGCTTTTGGCTGTTTGATGGGTGGTTTTAGGGCCCCTTCGCGAGCAAGCCCGCTCCCACACTGGATCTGTGTTGTTCACATAAGTCCTGTGGGCTTGCTCGCGAAGGGGGGGCTACAGACACCCTGACAATCAGTGAGCCTCCCCAGCCTTCAGGCCTTGCGGCAATTTTTTGGTCAGTAAAATCGCCAGCATACTGATCCCCAGCGCAATCCCGACAAAATGAAACGCATCGTTATAGGCCATGATCGCTGCCTGTTGATGGACAATCTCACTCAACTTGCCCAGCGCCGCTGTATCACTGCCAAACCGATCCGCCATCGATGCCAGCCGCTCGGCCACTTGCGGATTGGTCGGCACCACCGCTTCGCGCAAGTAATCGAAGTAGGTCTTGGTTCGCGCATCCAATAGCGTCGCGAGCAAGGCAATGCCGATGGCGCCGCCGAGGTTGCGCAGAATGTTGAACAGGCTCGACGCAGAACCGGCATCCTGCGGCAGGATATAAGCCGTGGCGATCAGCGAAATGGTCACCATGATCAGCGGCTGGCCCAGCGCCCGAATGATCTGGATTTGATTGAACTGCGGCCCGGCAAAGTCCGGGTTGAGCACTCCCGAAGAAAAACTCGCCAGGCCGAACAGTCCGAACCCCAACGTGCACAGCCACTTCGGCGAGACAAACTTCATCAGCTTCGGCACCAGCGGAATCAGAAACAACTGTGGCACGCCCATCCACATGATCACTTCGCCGATCTGCAGGGCGTTGTAATTCTGGATCTGCGCCAGATACAAGGGCAGCAGATAGATCGAGCCATACAGTCCGACACCCATGCCAAGGCTGGAAATGCTCGACAGGCCAAAGTTGCGGTTGCGCAGGATGCCCAGGTTGATCAGCGGATTGGGTTTGGAAATCTGCACGATGACGAAGGTGATCAGACTCAGCAGCGCGATGCTGCCCAGGGTCACGATCAGGTTTGATTCGAGCCAGTCCTTGCGATGGCCTTCTTCAAGAAATACCTGCAAGCAACCGAGGCCGACGCCCAGGGTGAGAATGCCGATGTAGTCGGTGCTTTTCAGCAGTTCCCAGTGCGCTTCTTTCTTCTCCAGCCCGTACATCAGCCCGGCGATCATGATCAGCCCCGGCGGAATGTTGATGTAGAAGATGTATTCCCAACCCCAATTTTCCGTGAGCCAGCCGCCGAGCGTGGGGCCTATGGACGGTGCAAAAGTGGCGGTCATGGCGAACATGGCCATGCCTTTGGCGCGATGGTGTTCGGGAAGCTTTATCAGCGTCAGGGTGAAGGCCAGCGGGATCAGCGCGCCACCGGTGAAGCCTTGCATGGCGCGAAAAACGATCATGCTCTCCAGGCTCCAGGCCATCGAGCACAACAACGAAGACGCCAGAAAACCCAGCGACACCCACACCGCCAGGCGCCGCGCCGAGAGCAACTGCACCAGCCATGCGGTCAGCGGGATCATGATGATTTCCGCGACCAGATACGAGGTGGAAATCCACGAACCTTCTTCCAGTGTCGCCGACAGTGCGCCCTGAATATCCTTGAGCGAGGAGTTGGTGATCTGGATGTCGAGCACCGCCATAAAGGCGCCGAGCATCACGCTCATCACCGCGATCCAGTCCCGCCGGGTCGGTTCGCCGACCGGACGGATCAGTGAATCACCGGCCATTGTCCGGGGCGTCTTTGATGTTCACGGTAGCGGTGACGGACATGCCCGGACGGATCTTGCCGTGCAGCGGATTATCTGCCTTGAAGGTCAGTTTCACCGGGATCCGTTGCACGACTTTGGTGAAGTTGCCGGTGGCATTGTCCGGCGGCAGCAGGCTGAACTGCGCACCGGAAGCGGCGAACAGGCTGTCGACCCGCGCCTCGATCGGCGTGTCGCTGTAGGCGTCGAAGGTCAGCTCGGCTTTTTGTCCGGGCTGCATGTGGCCGATCTGAGTCTCCTTGAAGTTGGCCTGCACCCAGATGTCTTCGTCCGGGACGATCGACAGCAGATAGGCGCCGGCCTGCACAATCTGGCCGTTACGCGCCGCGCGCTGGCCGACCAGACCACTGATCGGGGCATGAATGTCGCTGCGGGTCAGATTGAGTTCGGCCTGAGCGAGATCGGCGCGGGCGTTGGCGATCTGAGCGTCGAGGCGTTTGATTTCGGCGGTCAGTGCGTTGACTTGCTGGCGCTGGCTTTGTGCGTCGGCCTGTGCCTTGGCCACTTGCGAGCGGGCGATGTGGGTGTCGGCGGAAAGGGTGGTCACACGCTCTTCGGAGACATAGCCGGGTTTGCGCAGGGTTTGCGCCCGGGACAGGTCGATCTGCGAGCGGCCCAGGGTTGCCTGGGAGGCTGCCACCTGTGCATCGCTCGAGGCGATCAGGCTGGCCTGCTGAGTCAGCTTGCTCTGGGCTTGCAGTCGCTCGGCTTCGCGGGTGGCGAGGGCGGCGTTGGCCCGATCCACGGCCAGGCGGAAGTCTTCTCTTTCGAGGCGCACCAGCAATTGGCCTTTTTCCACATGCTGGTTGTCCTGCACCAGCACTTGATCGATGCGCGCGCTCAACTGACTCGACACGCGGGTTATCTCGCCCTGGACATAGGCGTTATCGGTGCTTTCATAAAAGCGCCCCTTGAAAAACCAGTGGGCGAAGAAGCCCCCGGCGATCAATAGGGCCAACAGCAGTAAAATCAGCAGGCGACGCTTGAGTTGGGCAGGCATGGGCAAACTGTAGTCGAGGAATTGTAAGGAAAGTTATCAGGAGGCGAATCTGGCACGAAGCCGATAAACGGTAAATGCCATCGGCTGATATTCGGCCATTCACCAGGGCTTACGAGCATTCCAGACGCAAACTTGGCTTAAATGCCCTGCCCGCTGGAGCGGGGCGGGTGTCGCCTGTTACCATTCGCGGCTTGATTGTTCTTTGCTTTTCATTCTTTTCGAGACATGCCATGACCACCGTCCGCACTCGCATCGCGCCATCGCCTACCGGGGACCCCCCCGGAGGTAGCGCATAAATA